>JAICXI010000075.1 GCA_025980505.1 bacterium
CCCTCCTCCACGAAGGCCGCGGATTCCTCCAATTGCACGTAAACCTTCGGGTCGGCGAGTTTTTTCAAGGTGGCGATTCCCGCGGCCATGGCCACCGGATTGCCGGAGAGGGTTCCGGCCTGGTACACCGGCCCTTCGGGCGCGACCCGGCCCATGAGTTCGGCCTTCCCCCCGTAGGCGCCCACCGGCATGCCGCCGCCGATGATTTTGCCCAGCGTGGTCAGGTCCGGCGTCACTCCATAAAGCGCCTGGGCCCCTCCCAGGGCCACCCGGAAACCCGTCATCACCTCGTCAAAGATGAGAACCGACCCGTTTTTCGAGGTCAAATCCCGCAGGCCCTGCAGGAAACCGGGCTTGGGGGGGACCAAACCCATGTTGCCGACCACCGGTTCCACGATGACCGCCGCGATGTCCTTGTGCCTCGAAAAGGCCTCCTCCACCGTCTTCAGGTCGTTGTAGGGAAGGCTGAGGGTCAGGGAGGCGGTCTCTTCGGGAACGCCCGGGCTGTCCGGAAGCCCCAAGGTAGCCGCCCCGCTCCCCGCCGCCACCAGGAAGCTGTCCCCGTGGCCGTGGTAGCAGCCGTCGAATTTAAGGACCCTTTTTTTGCCCGTGGCGGCCCTGGCCAAACGCAAGGCGCTGAAAGCGGCCTCCGTTCCGGAACTGACGAAGCGCACCTTATCGATGGAAGGGTAAGCCCTTTTAACCAGCACGGCCAATTCGGTTTCCAAAGGGGACGGCGCGCCGAAGGTGAAGCCCTTCCGCAGGACCCGTCGGACGCTGTTCAGGACGTCGAGAGGGACATGGCCCAGGATCAGGGGCCCCCAGGATCCCACCAGGTCGATGAACCGGTTCCCGTCCGCGTCGATCAAATAAGGGCCCTTGCCCCGGACGAAGAAAAAAGGAATTCCCCCCACGCTTTGGAAGGCCCTCACCGGGCTGTTGACGCCGCCCACCAGGTGTTTTTGGGCCGACTCGAAAAGTTTTTGGGATCGGATGGTCTGTAGTTCTTTTTTCATAAATTCCAGGGTTCAAGGATTTTAAAGGGTGCTGAAAAAGCATTTTCCGGCGCGCTGTCAAACAGCCGATTTCGATCCAACCGGCGCCGGAGCTTCATTTGAATAACTTGGCCGCTTCCTTGGCCCAGTAAGTGATGATCCGGTCGGCACCGGCGCGTTTGATGGCCAACAAGCTTTCGGCCATGGCGCCTTCCTCGTCCAACCACCCCAATTTGCCCGCGGCCTTGATCATGGCGTACTCGCCCGACACGTGGTAGGCCCAGAGGGGCGCCAGGAACCTTTCTTTCGCCCGGACAATGATGTCCAAGGCCGTCAGGGCGGGTTTCACCATGACCGCATCCGCGCCTTCCTCGATATCCAGCTCGATTTCCCGCAAGGCTTCCCTCGGGTTGGAAGCCGGCATCTGGTAAGTCTTCCGGTCGCCGAAAGCGGGGGCCGAATCCGCCGCGTCCCGGAAAGGCCCGTAAAAGCCCGTGGAGAACTTGGCGGCATAACTCAAGATGGGCGTCATGGAAAAATCATTTTGATCCAGGGTTTTCCGGATGGCGGCGATGCGGCCGTCCATCATGTCGGAGGGCGCCACCATATCCGCACCCGCCGCCGCGTGGGACAAGGCGATCTTCGAAAGCAGGGCCAGGGTCTTGTCGTTGTCCACTTCCTTGCCCGCCAGGATGCCGCAATGCCCGTGGGAGGTGTATTCGCAGGCGCAAACATCCGTGATGACCGCCAGGTCCGGGGCCTCCCTTTTTAAAAGCCGGACGGCCTTTTGGATGACGCCGTTCGGGTTAAAGGCCTGGCGGGCCTGGGCGTCCTTTTTCCGGGGCAGGCCGAACAAAAGGACGGCCGGAATGCCGAGGGAACGGGCGGCCGAAGCTTCCCGAACCAGGGATGAAAAACTGTGCCGTTGGACCCCCGGCATGGAAGGGATGGCCTGGGCCGACGGGAGGCCTTCGGCCACAAAAAGGGGAAGGACGAAATCCGAAGGCCCAAGGCGTGTCTCCTCGAATAAACGCCGGAGCGTCTTGTTTTTACGGTACCGACGCATCCGGTGAATGGGATAGGGCATTTCAAACCTCGCAAAATAGCTAACCCCTTGGAATCAGCGGGGGAGCTTTATCGTTTCTTTCCCGCCCATTTTACGACGGCGGACACCAAAGCTTCCAACGTATAAATCCGGGGCTGAACGGCCAGCTTTCCGCCCCATTGCCGGACCGTCCGGGCGGTGACGGGCCCGATGGCCGCAACCGGCATCCCCTTCAGCCGTCGACGTTCCCGGGGGGCGAAAATACGGTAAAAATGTTCGACGGCCGAGGAAGAAGCGAAAGTGACCAGGTCCACGCCGTCTTCCTCCATCAACAACCGGCGGAGCCTTTCCCCGACGCCCCGGGGCGCACGGTTCTCATAAAGCGGTAAAAGGTCGGCCGCCGCGCCTTTTTTCCTTAAGAATTCCGCCAGCAATTCCCGGCCTTCCTTGGCCCGCGCCAAAAGCAGCCTTTTCCCGGTTATTTTTATTTTTTGGAATTCCCTCACCAGGCCCTCCTGCTTGTAATCCCCCGGCACCAAATCGGCCCTCAACCCGAAGCGGGCCAGCGCCTTGGCCGTGGACGCTCCCACGCAAGCGATGCGGAGCTTCCCCAGGCCCCTCGCGTCTTTGCGGCATTGAACGAGCCTTTGCATGAAAATTTCAACCGCGTTCACGCTGGAAAAGACCAGCCAGTCATACCGGTTGATTCGGTCGAGCTTCGCCTTATCCCGCCCCGTCAGGGGCAAGGGGTGGATTTCAATGGTCGGTATTTCCAACACTTCCGCGCCGGCTTCCTCCAGCATGCCCGAAAGGTGGCTGGCCTGGGCCCGGCCCCTGGTGACCAGGACGCGGAGCCCGGAAAGGGGCTTTTTCATGAACCATTCAAACTTCTCCCCCAAGGGGACGACCTTTCCCACGATCAAGGTGGCCGGAGGCTGCAACCCGGCTTTCCGTACCAAGGAGGGCAGGGTGGCCAGGGTTCCCTTCGCCACCTTTTGCCGGGATGTGGTCCCCCACTGGATGACCGCGGCCGGCGTGGCCGGGTCCTTCCCTTTTTCCACAAGCCGCGCGCAAACCTCGGGAAGCGCGTGGAGCCCCATGAGGAACACCAGGGTGCCGTTGTTTTCGGCCAAGTTGCCCCAGTCGACTTGGGTGCCCTCCTTGGACGGGTCCTCATGGCCCGTCACCACCGTAAAAGACGCCGTAAGCCGGCGGTGGGTCACGGGGATTCCGGCGTAAGCCGGCACCGCCACCGCCGAGGTCACTCCCGGCACCACTTCAAAGGGAACGCGGGCTTCCACCAGGGCCTGGACTTCCTCGCCGCCCCTACCGAAAACGAAAGGGTCCCCGCCTTTGAGCCGCACCACGGTTTTGCCGTGGAGGGCCAACCGCACCAACCGGCGGTTGATTTGTCCCTGGCTTAAGGCCCCGGCTTTTCCACGGCTGCCGCGGAAGATCCTCCGGGCCCGGTCGGGGATTAAGGAAAGGATGCGGGGATGGATGAGGGCGTCATAAAGCACCGCGTCGGCCTTTTGGATCACGTCCATGGCCTTCAACGTCAGGAGCCCCGGGTCGCCCGGTCCAGCTCCCACCAGATAAACCTTCCCCATTCTCATAAGTCTCCCTGATCCCCAAAGGCCATCGAAAATGCCGGCAAGCCCCATGCGGGAGGCTAACCGCCGACGGTTGAAAGCCGTCTTTTTACCACGCCGTCCGCCCGAAACCGTTCAAGATCTCCTGCGCCCCCTGATCCAGGAAATGCCGGGCCAGTTCCTCCCCCAGTTCCACGGGATTTTGGACCGGGCCCCTCCGGCTGTGCTTCATCATTTGTTCGCCGTTGGGGTTGGCGATGACGCCCGAAAGGTTCAAGCTTTCGCCCTCCAGGATGCCCAAGGCCCCCACCGGAATCCGGCAGCCCCCCTGCAAGGTCCTCAAAAACGCCCTTTCGGCCCCGGCGCAAATGCGGGTGGGAAGGTCGTCCAGGGGCCGCAAGGCTTCCTTCAATTCCGCGTCCCCTTCCCGCAGGGTCACACAAAGCACGCCTTGGGCGGGGGCGGGCAGCATGATTTCAGGTGAAAGAAGTTCGGTGGCTTCCTTTTCGCGGCCCAAACGCTTCAACCCGGCAAGGGCCAGGACGATGGCCTCCATCTCCCCTTCCCGCAGTTTCCGCAGCCGCGTGTCCACGTTGCCGCGCAACGGGACCACTTCCAAGTCCGACCGAGTGGCCCGGATCTGGGCTTCCCGGCGCGGGGATGCCGTCCCAATCCTGGAACCCGCCGGCAGTTCGAAAAACTTGGCTCCGGTCCTGGAAACCATTGCGTCCCGAGGGTCTTCGCGCTTCAGGAAGGCGCCGTACTGGATGCCCGCGGGCAAAACCGTCGGCACATCCTTCAAGCTATGGATGGCGGCGCGGACCCGGCCGGACAACAAGGCTTCATCCAGTTCCTTGGTGAACAACCCCTGGGGCGGTTCGGCGCCCTCCGGAGCGGCTTCCTTGGCCGAAAGCCTGTCCCCGAGGGTCTTCACCGTTTCCAGGCGCACTTCCACACCGGGCAGGAGCCCCGCGATTTGGAGCCGAACACCCCCGGCTTGCGCCAGGGCCAATTGGCTTCCCCGGGTGCCTATGAGCAGCGGTGATTTCAAAAGCGACCCTCCTGCGAATGGAGCCCGGGGCATCGGCGCCCAGGCCCTCCCCGCTCCCGCGGAAAACCGGCTCCTGGCGTCCACCGGCCCCTTCCGCGGCCCTGCTACCGTTTTATTTCGTCATCCAGCGAAAATATCTCATTCAGCATCCGGGCGAACTCAAACCGGTCGGCCTCGTCCCCGATCTTTTTCAGGTTCACCGTGGGGTCGTGCAGCAGTTTCCCCGTCAAATCGTGGACAAGCCGTTCCACGGATCTTTTCTCCTTGTCGGAGAGGGCGTTGTTCTTCCCCAAAAACTCCTCCAGTTCCTTCCGCCCGATGCCCTCGAACCTTTCACGGAGCCGTACGATGGTGGGCACCAGTTCCAGGGTGGCAAGCCAGGAACAAAGCTTGTCCACTTCCTCCTCCAAAATAGCCTCGGCTTCCTCCACGGCTTTCTGGCGTTGGGCGCGGTTCTTATCGGCGATGGCGGACAAGTCGTCGATGTTGTAAAGGTAAACCGATTCCAGCCGGCCGGCCTCGGGGTCCACGTTCCGTGGCACGGCCGTGTCGATGAGGAACAGGGATTTCCCTTTCCGGCTTTTCATGGCCCTTTCCACATCGTCCTTCCCCACCCGGAAACCGCCGCCCACGGCGGTGAGCACGATGTCCACTTGTTCCATTTTTTTCAACCCTTCCTCAAGGGTAAGGGCCGTGCCTTTGAGTTCGGAGGCCAGGGCCTTGGCTTTTTCCAGGGTACGGTTGGCGATGAAAAGGCCGGGAGCACCCGAATCCACCAGGTACCGGGCCGTCAGCTCGCTCATTTCCCCCGCCCCCAAAAGCAGGACCTGGTTTTGGGAAAGGTCGCTGAATATCTTGCGGGCCAAGTCCAGGGCCACGCTGGACACGTTGACCGGCATCCGGGCGATTTCGGTCTGGGTCCGCACGCGTTTCGCCGCGCCGAAGGCCCGCGCGAAAACGCCGTTCACGAGCGAGCCGGCCATACCGGCCTCCCGTGACCCCTGGTAGGCTTCCTTGACCTGGCCGAGGATTTGGGCCTCCCCCACCACCATGGAATCCAGGGACGACGCCACCCGGAACAAATGCCGGAAGGCTTCCGCGTCCTCATGAAGGTAAAAATATTTCCGTATTTCCCCGGGTTTCAACCGGTGATAGCGGCCCAGGCCCCGTTGGATGGAGTCCAGGCTGTCCGCCACATTGTCCGTGGACAGGTAAAATTCGACCCGGTTGCAGGTGGAAAGAAAAACCGCTTCCGGCGCCTGGGGCTTGAGCGCACGCAGGATTTCCTTCACCTTATCCGGGGCCAGGGCGTACTTTTCCCGGACCGAGATCGGGGCGGTGACGTGGTTTAATCCGTAAACAATGAACTTCATGGCCTGTCCTGAATCCGTTTTGAATCCAAAATTCCCATGCGAAGCGGGGACATCCCCCGCTGAAATCCGGAAACTCGCCTTTGTTCAAGCCTCAACATCCCGGATCCGCCCTTTCCGTCCTAGAAGGCATGCTGGGTGGTCAGAAAAACCCGGATACCCACAAAGGTGAAAAGGGCGAGGAAATAACCCGTCATGACCAGCATCATGGACTTTCTTCCCCGCATTTTGAGACCCCACCGCAGGAGGAAAAAGCAGGCGTAAATCATGAGGACCAGGAAGGAACCGAGTATCTTGGGGTCGGCCAGCGGCAGCCGGTTCCAAACCTCGAAGGCTTGCACGGCGCCAAGCCAAAGCCCCGCCATCCAAAAGAGGAAACCCAGGCCGATGTAAAAAACCGTAAGGCGATCCAGGGCCTCCAAGGCCGGGAGCCGGTAACTCCAGTTTTTGAAGCGGTGGTGTTTTAACTGGCCTTCCTGAACCCAGAAGGCAACGCCCACGCCGAACCCCAGGGTGAAGTGGGCGAACCCAAGGAACGTGAGAAAGATGTGGCTGGCCATCCCGGTGGTCATGAGGCGGCTTTCCATCAGGGGCACGGGTTTCAAGCCCGCCAGGAGGGCCATCAATCCCAGGGCGAAAATGAACGGCAGGAAAAGGGCCGTTAAGATCGGCACCGGCGTCTTGATCCGGCCCAGGAGCATGGCCAAAGCCAGGGAAAAGGAAAGGGCCGCCAGGATGCCGTCAATCGTGGTCAAGGGGGCATATCCGTCGGAAAGCCACTTGGCCGCGATCCAGGCCCCTTCCAGGAGCGCGCCGGAGGCCAGGTAACGGGTGGCGGTGGCCTCCAGGGAATCCTCCAGGCTCTTGTAATAGCGGAAGGCGTAAGAGCATCCCAAGGCATAGAAAAAAACCGTCGCGGCGAAAAGCAGGTTGAAAAGGATCATCGATGTCCTTCCCGGTCCCAAAGTGACCGCAAACCGAAAGCTGAAACGAAGGGCCGGTTCGCCCCGGTCGGGGCCAAGGGGCGGACCTGCGCCCCTTTTTCCGCGGCTCATCGGCAGGGAAACTCCCCTTGAAGCACAGCCCCATCATAGCAGGCCTAAAAACAAAAAAACCCCCGGCCAGGGGCCGGAGGTTCAAAAAAGTCGGATCTTAAAAAAGCGCCGAAGCCGCGGATTGGGCCAGGTCCATGATCGGCTTGGGCCAAAAGCCCAGGGTGACGGTCAAAGCAACGCAAACGATCAGGACCGCCTGTTCGCCCAAACCCACTTCTATCGGCGAGGAATCCTTCGGGTCCAGGATCAAGGCCTGCCGGACCACTTGAAGGTAATAGTAAAGGGAGATCACGCTGAAAACCATGCCCACCAGGGCCAGCCACGTATAGCCCATGGAGATGGCCGCGCCGAACAGGTACCACTTGCCCGAAAAACCCGCGAAAGGGGGGACACCGGCCAAGGACAAAAGG
>JAICXI010000432.1 GCA_025980505.1 bacterium
AAGGGGAGGCTGTCATGAATCTTTCCATCGAAATCTATTCCGACGTTATTTGTCCCTGGTGTTTCCTGGGGAAACGCCGGCTCGAAGACGCGCTTAAATCCTCGCCCCGGATCGAGTCGAAGATCCGATACCGCCCCTATGAATTGAATCCAGCCACTCCCGAGGAAGGGGTGGACCACCGGGCCCACCTGGCCGCGAAATTCGGCGGCGAGAAGGTGCTGGACGCGGCCCACGCGCGGCTGGCGGCTTTGGGGAAGGAAGTCGGCATCGATTATCGGTTCGACCTCATCCGGAAAACGCCCAACACCTTCCGGGCCCACCGGGTGCTTTGGATGGCGGAACGTGAAGGAAAAGCCGGTGAAACCCAGGAGGCATTTTTCCGGGGTTATTTCACCGAGGGAAAGGATTTGGGGGATGGAAAAGTCCTGGCGGACCTGGCCGAAAAAGCGGGCCTGCCGGCGATCCGGGTTGAGGAACTGCTGGGGGGGGAAGAAGGCTCGGCCGAAGTGCGTGAGGCCGAGGCAACGGCCTATGATTTGGGGATAACGGGCGTTCCCTTTTTTGTTTTGAACGGGAAAATCGCGTTGGAAGGCGCCCAGCCCCTCGACGTTTTCTTGAAGGCAATCGACCAAGCGGCCGGCTGAACCGGAGGCGGCCGGCGGGGGCCGCGGTCCCTCAAGGCATCCCGCTGTGGATCCGGGGCCCCGGCGCCTGGGCCCGGATGATTTCGGCCTCGGCCTCCAACAATTGGGCCCAGCGGTGTTCCACTTCCTTGGCCGGGAACACTTTTTTGGCCATGTCCACAAAAAGGCGGTAATGGCCGTTTTCGGAAGAAACAAGCCCGCCATAGAACCGGGAAAGCCCGGTGTCGCCTTCGTTTTCGCTTAACCGCATGAAGCGCTCACAGGAACGCGCTTCGATCAAGGCGGACACCAGCAGGCGGTCCACCATATCCTGGCGGCCCTTGCCGCGGCGCACCAACTGGCGCAGGTCATTGGCGTAGGGGTTCTTATGGGACCGGGCCAGGACGCCGCCCTTCTGGGCCAGCAGCTTGAGCGCCATTTGAAGGTGGATGGTTTCGTCCCTCGCGATGGCGGCAACGGAGGCCAGCCAGTGGGCCGGCGGGGCGGCGGAGGGCCAGAGGTTCAGGAATTCCAGGGCGTTATTGGCGGCTTTTTTCTCCAGGTAGGCCTGGTCCGACAGCAAGTCCAAGGGCTCCTTCAACACCTGCTCCGCCCATTCGGGCGGCGTGAAATACCGCAAGGGTAGGGGAGAAGGTGACGATTTCAAAAAAGCTCCTTATCCAGGTTTAAAAACCCGCTCATTTAGAATCATTTAAAAAACCCCTTGGCGGAGGTCGTGGGAGGGACGCTCTTGGGCCCGATAAAGGGGGCCCTGGCAAAAGGTTTCAATTACAATGAAGCTTCCATTATCGTCCGGGGAGAGTCTCTTTGCATTATTTCCAGCGTCGACACCAGCGTCCCGAGGCCCCGTCCGGCTTTTGGCGGGATGGAAGGGCCCTCTGGGCTGGCATCCGCCGGGTCATCGCCCAACCCCACCGTCCCACCCGGGGCCATAAGCGCCTTTACGCGAGTTCCCTGGCGTTTAAAACCGTGCTGGCCCTGATACCGGCCCTTGCCATTATGATGGCGGTCCTGGCCGATGACGCCTTCAGCCAAAAAAGGGAACAGCTTTTGGACCAGATCGTGGACGCCATTTATCCGGTCCAATCCCAGGCGGGGGATTCGCTTTTCGACCCCTTGGAGCCGCAAAACCTCCAAAAATTGAACGAGGTCACGAAGCAGGAAATCCGCATTTCGGTCCGGAAATTCGCCTATCACGCCAGGCGGGTGGGGGTGATCGGGTTCCTCGGCTTCCTGGCGGTGGTTTTCCTTTTGTTCCGGGATGTTGAAAGTTCCTTTAATTTTTTGTGGGGCATCCCTCGCGGGCGGCGCCTTCTTCCCCAGTTGTTCCGGCATGCGGTTTTCTTCGTCGGCGTGCCGGTCCTCGTGGTTGTGCTTTTAACCCTTAAGGGCTGGATCGGCGGCTGGCACCTCCTACAACCGCTTCTGCACACTTGGTTTTTTTCCAAGGCCGTACCCTTCGCGGTGCTTTGGACGGCCTGCGCCTGGATGTATTGGTGGATTCCCAACGCGAAGGTCGACCGGAAGTCGGCCGTCCTCTCGGGACTGCTGGTGGCCCTTCTTTTGGAGGCGGCCCGCCTGGCGATCAATTGGTATACCTTCAAGGTGCTGGGCGGTTCGAGT
>JAICXI010000415.1 GCA_025980505.1 bacterium
ACGCCCAGATCCTGCTGTCGGTTTTGAAGGGGGAAAAGGGCCCCTGCCGCGAGGCCGTGGCCATGAACGCCGCGGTGGGATTCTACGTGGCGGGGAAGTGCGACGCCGTCCCCGACGGCCGGGCCCTGGCCGAGGAATCCATCGACTCCGGGAAGGCCCTCCAGGCGCTGGAAACCCTGAAAAGGGTGTCGAACCAATGAGCATCCTCGGGAAGATCGCCGAAACCAAAAAGGGGGAAGTGGCCCGGCTCAAAAGGGAACGGGGGCTTCATTCCCTGAAGGAGGGGGCCCTGTCCCAGGCGCCGCCCCGGGATTTCTTGAAGGCCATCCACCGCCCGGGCAAACTTTCCCTGATCGCCGAGTTGAAGAAGGCCAGCCCTTCCAAGGGGGTCCTGCGGGAGGATTTCCGGATCGAGCCCCTGGCCAAGGCTTACGCCGGGGCCGGCGCCCAGGCCCTTTCGGTCTTGACCGACGTCCAATATTTCCAGGGCCACCTCTCTTATTTGAAAATAGCCAAGCAGGCCTCGGGCCTGCCCGCGCTGCGCAAGGATTTCCTCATCGACGAGCACCAGCTTTATGAGGCCCGGGAGGCCGGCGCGGACGCGGTGCTTTTGATCACGGCCATGCTGTCGCTGGAACAACTGAAGGAGTTCCAAGCCCTGGCCTTGGAGCTTTCCATGGCCGCGCTGGTGGAGGTGCACGACGCCGGGGAACTGGAGACCGCGCTCAAGGCGGAAGCGAAACTGGTCGGCATCAACAACCGCAACTTGAACGATTTCACGGTTTCGCTCCAGACCTCCCTCGACTTGGTGCGGGAATGCCCCCGGGGGCTTCCCGTGGTCAGCGAAAGCGGGATTTTTACCCGGGAAGACTGCCTGCTCCTGCAAAAGGCGGGGGCCTCGGCGGTCCTGATCGGGGAGGCTTTTATGGCTTCGAAGGACGTGGAAGCCGCCGTGAGGGCGATCCTTCCCGAATCTTAAAACAAAGCATGGTCCGCCACCCGGGTGCCCCGAAAGAAAAAGGGAACAGCGGGATCGGCTTATTTCCATGAATCCATTCCTTCTTTTTTCTTGGCGTCTTGGCGGTGAAAGAACTTTCGGTCTTTGAGGAGCTTTTAATGTTTCGGATCAAAATTTGCGGTGTAACCCGCTCCCAAGACGTGCGGATGATCGCCCGGTCCGGCGCCGACGCCATCGGCTTCCAGATGTCCCAGGGCCCGCGCAAGATTTCCCCCGAACAGGCCCGGCGGTTGGTCCGGCAAGTTCCGCCCCTGGTCACTCCCGTGGGCGTTTTCGTCAACGAAGCGCTTTTCCGGGTAAATAAGTTGGTTAAATTTTGCGGTTTTCAGGCGGTGCAATTCCACGGGGACGAGGATGAAATTTACTGCGAAAAAGCGCCAGTTCCTGTCATGAAGGTTATTCGGATGAAAAACGAGGTCACTTACCGCGCCTACCGGGGCTTTCAAGTTGCGGCCTATTTATTGGACTCCTATAATAAAAACATACCCGGTGGGACCGGCAAAACTTTCCAATTTTCATGGGCGCGGAGAGCCGTCCAGGAGCTTTCCTCCCCGGTTTTAGTAGCGGGTGGATTAACATCTGACAATGTCCAAAAAGCCATCCGGGCTTCCCATGCCTTCGGCGTTGATGTCGCCAGCGGCGTGGAGGTGCGGCCCGGCTTCAAGGATCCCCGTAAAGTTTCCCTTTTTATTCGTCACGCGAGAGAAGCACTTAAAGCCTCAGCGGAGTATTAAATGGCAATGGCCGACCAAAAGTCGCTGATTATCAAACTGGCGCATATTTACTACCACACCGGCAGTTGGGATAAGGCCATTGCGGAATACCAGAAAATCATCGCCCTGGACCCCAACGACTTCAACGTGCACGTGACCTTGGGGGAGCTGTACCTTAAAAAAGGCGACCTGGAAAGGGCCTTCCAGGAGTTCGAGGCCTCGGCCGCCGGCTATTTGAAGGAAAAAAACGTCAAAAAAGCGGCCGGTGCCTTCCGGGAAATGGCCAATTTGATCCAAAAAATGATCGAACCCCAGGACGTGGACAAGGCCATCGATATGTACAAGGAAATCCTCGGCAAACTTCCCGAATCGGCCGAAACCATGACCAACTTGCGGGACCTTTACCTGCGCCACAACCAAACCGACGAGGCAATCGCCTATACCCTCCAGTTGGGCGACCTTTATAATCGCCAGGACTACGTGGACAAGGCTGAAAACGAATACATCAAGGCCACCACCATCAATCCGGGCCACGCGGGAGCCAAGGAGAAATTGGATAAGTTAAGAAGCGAGCTCAACTCAACCACCCAACCGGGGACAGGGGCCTAAGAAAGATGTCCTTTCCCGACAACCACGGTTATTTCGGCCCCTACGGCGGCC
>JAICXI010000122.1 GCA_025980505.1 bacterium
AACAAGGAGCCGCCCGAGCCGGAAATCTTGAAGGCGGAAATGGAGGCGGGTTCGGGGGGTTTGGGCTGGTGGGTGTATTTCTGAAGCGCCCTCAAGGCGTTGGCCATCTGGGACCGGCTGGAAAGCCTCGCCCCTCCCGCATCGGCCCGGTATTCCCGCCACCGGGAAAAAGCCATCACCGGGATCATTCCCAAAACGCCGAACACCATCTCCAAAACCATCCGGACGAGGAATTGGGCCATGGGGTTGCCTTCCCGCCGGTCGTTGTCGCTGCCCCGGGTCAACGCGATGGAAACGGCGTAAGCCAGGAACATGACGAAAGCGTTGATCACGCCCTGGAGCAGGGTCAAGGTCACCATATCGCCGTTGGTGATGTGGGTCATTTCATGGCCCAAAACGGCCTCGGCCTCATCGCGGCCCATGGCGTTGAACAGGCCTGTGGAAACGGCCACCAGGGCATGGTGGCGGTCCGGGCCGGTAGCGAAGGCATTCGGGTCCGGGCTCTCATAAAGGCCCACTTCAGGCAGGGTGGTCAACCCGGCCTTCCGGGCCAAACGATGCACGGTTTCCACCAGCCACTTCTCCTCCGCGCCGCCCGGATTTTCCGGGTCCAACACCTGCACGCCCATCATGGTCTTGACCGACCAGCGTGATATCAGGAGGGAAATAAAGGCCCCGCCCATGCCCCAAACCAGGCAGAAGACCATCAGGGAACCGTAATCGATCCCGTTCTGGGTCAGGAAATGTCCCAACCCCAGGACTTGGATGATCACGTTGAGGGTGATCATCACCAGCAGGTTGACCAACAGGAACAAGCCGATGCGACGGAGCCACATCATGTTTCGCCTCCAGGATGAATTAGCGTCCAAGGATGAAAACCGATTGGAGCGTTTAAGTTACAGAGGGGCGGGCGGGTTTTCAAGGAGTTTGGGAACCCTCGGACTAGGAGGGTGGAGCTTCCCTCCTTTGCCGGACTAACGGGAAAAAAGCCGCCGGGAATCCCGGCGGCTTTGGAACAAAGGTCGGTTATTGGGCTTCGCAGACTTTCAGCTGATCCAAGGCCCCATTGATGGCCTGGAGGGCCTCCGCCTTGTGGCCGTGGAAATCATCGGCGGCCTTCCAGAGCGTGTGTTTGGCGTTTCGAAGCTGCAGGGCCGCTTTCCAAATCATGGGATGGTGGTGACGGGCCCCGGCCTTGAAATCAAAATGGGCCTGGTCATCCGCCCCGACTTTGACGTTCAAGTTGAACCCATCGGCCCGGGCCACCAGGGGCATGGCCAACAGCCCGATCATTCCCATCCCCAACGCCAACCTGCGCCAGCTTGTTCCCGTGATCATGGAACTCTCCTCCTAAAGTGGAATTGGACTTCAACCAGCCCTTCCGGCAAGAAGATCCCGGCCGGTCCCACTTTGGACGCTGGAGGGGTTTAAAAGGTTCATGTTTTGGGGGAGAAGCCTAAAAACCGGATTCGCGCCCCCGGGCCAGGCCTAGGGAAGGCGCGCCTTGAGTATTTCCCCCAGGAAGCCGCGGACTTCCCCCAGGGATTCTTCCGAAATTTGGTGGCCCATGGGGAATTCCCTGAGGCGCACCGATCCATAACCGGTTTGTTTCAGGGACTCGGCCGCGTGGCGGGAGCCTTCCACCGGCACCACGTCGTCTTGCGTGCCGTGGATTAAAAGGAGGGGCGTCTCGAAGGGTGCCTGGGCCTTGGTCAAGGTGGCCCAGGGGTCCGGCATGTAGCCGCTCATGGAAACGATGGCCGCAATGCCCCCCTTGTAGTTGAGCCCCGCTTCCAGGGCCATGACGCCGCCCTGGGAAAACCCCATCAGGACCAGGGGGCTTGGTTTTTTCTCCGCCCCCGGCGCGGGCCGCAGGTTGGGGTCCTCGGCGAAGCGGTCCAGGACCTTGAAAAGGTAATCGCGGCTTTGTTCGATCTGCTTGCGGTCATGGAGCTGGAAATCGTACCAGGCGAAAGCCCCCTCGGGATAGCCCGGAAGGCGCAGGGGCGCGTCCGGCAGCACGAACCGGAAGGCCGGAAGATTGAGTTGCTCGCACAGGGGAACCAGGTCGTCCGCGTTGGCCCCCAGCCCGTGCAGGGTGACGACCACCGGCGCCCCGGCCGGGATGACCGGCGGGTCCAGCACAAGGCAGGAATGGTTTTGGATTTGGACTTCGGAGAGGATCATTCTTGCCCCTGGATTTTGAATTGGAGAAGCCTTGGTAAAAATTTCGCGGAACGATGCACCTGGGGTCCGTTCGCAGTTAATTTGCCGTCTCTCGCCCTCTCCCTCGAGGGAGAGGGCCGGGGGGTGCTTTCATGGGTTTCACTACACCCCTCACCCCACCCTCTCCCGCAAGGGGCGGGGTTGTTGGAAACTGACGCCAAGTGCATCGTCCCCAAATTTCATTCCCGTGGAGACGTCCTGCCGATCACTTCACCCTCGCCCCGGACGGTGAGTTCGTCGAACCATTGAGGGGCCCTTCGAGAGCCTCAGGGCGGGAGGGAGCCTGCGGTGAGGACTTCGGCTGAGTTCCGTCAAAGCCGGCGGGGGAAGGAACCCGCAGTGGATTTAGGTTCTGTCCCGGGCCCTTAATGTTTCAGCGCTTCCAGGGCCGCTTCACGCACCTTCAAGTCCGGGTCGTCCTTGCTCAAGGCCGTCACTTGGGCGCGAAGTTTTTCATCGGGCAGTTCCCGCATCCCCTGGATGGCGGCGATCTTGGCCGACTGCACCATTTCCTCCGGGGACACGCCCTGGGCGTCGCCCAAGGACGCTCCGGACGCCTTTAAAGTCATCATCTCCATCAGGGTGGGAACGGCCTTCCCGTCTTTCAGGCGCGCCAGGGCCACCGCCGAGTCATAGCGCAGGGCGCGGTTGGAATCCGCCAGGTTGGCTTCCAAGGCCGATTGGGCCGGTTTGTACCGAATCGCGCTCAAGGCCCCCACGGCCATGCGCCTCACCGTCAGGTCCGGGTCCGACAGGGCCCCCAGGGCCGCGGCCCCGCCCGCCGGGTCCTCGATGTTGCCCAGGGCCCAGAGGCTGTAGATCTTGACGTCGTTGGACTCCTCATGCACCGCCTCCGAAAGGGCCGGTACCGCGGATTTTTCCTGGAGCCGTCCCAGGACCAAGGCCAGGTATTCCCGCACGCGGGGGTCGTCGGTCTTGGCGTCCGCGAAGGTCTTCACCAGGTCCGCCCTCAAGGCGTCGTCGAACTGGATCTTCTCACCCTGGTTCATCATTCGGGACAATTCGTAAGCCGCCTGCCACCGGCGGCTGGTGCTGTCGCTCCTCAGCTCCTCCAGGTACTGTTGGGCCGACTTGGGGTGCTGCAGCGCGATGGTGCCCAAAAGAAAGATGCCCAAAGCCACGGCCACGATCAGCGCCGGCACGATGAAGAGCTTCAGGAAAAGGGAAAAGCCCGACTCGGGCGCGTAGCGGGGATCGCTGTCGACCCCCTTGCCCGGCGGAAGGTTTTGTGACGGTTCGGTCATGATCGGCTCCCTTTTGAAAATTTGAAGTTTTGAACCCGAAATCCATTGAGTCGCCGCCCACCTGCCGGCGGATTGGAAACCGTCATTTGCCCTTGCCCTTGAAGGCATATTGGTCATGGACCTTCAGGTCGAACCCTTCGATCCTGGGTGAAATGGGCAGTCCCCGGTAAATGGCGCGGCAGGAATAGCAAAGCACGATGTTGGGCAAGCCAAAGTAAAGGATAAGGTCCAGTGCCGCGAACCCCACCAGGATCGGGATCAGCCAGCGGTTGAAGATGAGCGCCAGGGCCACCATCAGGATCACCATCCAAAGCCCCAGCTTGGTGTTGAAGTCCTTCTGCTGGTAAAACTCGGCGCAGCCGCACAAGCCGCACTTTTGGATGGAACCCTGGGCGTCCAGTTCGCCCTTCCCTTCCGCCTCCCGTCCCTTGCCGCAACGCTTGCAGGGGATGAGGCCGGGTTTGGGCATCTCGTAAAGGAAGATGCCGTTCTCGCATTCGGGGCAGAAAGTATTGATCTCCATAAAACCTCATTTCACCACAGGGACACAGAGACGCGGCTAAAGGATAATTCTTTGCATCCCGTCTTTTAGCACTGGAACGTTGAAGTCGAAAAGCGATCCGATTCGCTTTTCAGTCAATTTGAGAAAGGTCAAAACTTGAGCTTCATAAACGCTTTCGAGAAGTCCCGGGCCCGGTTCGCGGTGAACTTGGTAGGCGGCATGAACAATTTTCCCCGAAAGAAGATTTGGTTTCCCCGGAATAGGTTTGTGCATTTAGCCGGGCCCCCGTGCCTCTGTGGTAAAAAATGTTTTCAAAATGGAACTCCTGTTTGAAGGGTCAAATAAAGCCCCATGCCCTCGCCGATGATGGTGCAGACCATGGCCGCGTAAAGGATGCCCGTGGCCGACTGGGTGGATTTCAGGCGCACCGTCTCCCAGATCCAATAAGCCATCCCCAGGGGAGGCACGGTCCCCCAGGCCACCCGGAAAAGCACGAAGAGGACGTTGTCGGGAACGAGGCGCGCCCCGGCGGGCGTGGAGGCCTGCGCCCCGAACCCCACGTAAAGGAAGTAGCTCACCGCCAGTTCCAGGGCCGTTAAAACCGTGAGAAGGATATAACCCGCCGAGTACCTCTTCAAGGGGGTGATGGAAAGTTTAGGCGTCACCAGGTACCAGTGCCCCAGCATCATGGCGAGGATACCGGCTCCCAGCACCAGGGCGGAACAAAGGGCGTGGAACCCCAGGAAAACCGGATTGGGGAAGTTCCCCCAGGGAAAGTAAGCCAGGCCCAAGAACCCGCTTCCCACCGCCAGGACGAAACAAGTCCAAAGGAACCACCTCACCCGCACCCTCAAGGCGATGGTGAAGCAAAGGGTGAAAAAAAGGGAGAGGGCCAGGGCCCAGGCCGCAGGCCGGAAATGCGCGCCGAATTCCGAACCGCTGAAGAGGGCCAGGCCCACCGCCAGGGTATCGAGCGTCACGCAAAGGAAGCCGAAGAACCGGTAAAAGCCCTGCCCCACTTCCTGCAGTTTCACCACCGGCAAAAGGGCCAGGCACCCCCAAGCCATGAAGCCAAGATAAAGGAATGCGATTTTGGAAACCATGGGACCCCCGGCGGGATTGAAAGAGGGGCCATTTTAGGCGAGACCGGGCAAACTTCCAACCTCCGCTTCCATGAAAGTTAGGATTCACGGCGAGGGTCCCCCGGGGAAGCGGGAGAAGTCCGGGAGGATCCTTCCCCTGGCTACTTGAGCACGATCACCTTGCGGATCATCTTCCCCGAAGGTTGCTGCACAGTGATGAAATAAACGGCGTTTCCGGCAAGGGCCCCGTTGCCGTTACGCCCGTCCCAGTAAAGGCGGTAATTCCCCGCTCCCTCGTATTGGTCCAGCAGTTTGACCACTTCCTGCCCCGCAATGTTGAACACCACCACCTTCACTTGTCCGGCCCGGTCCACCCTCAGGTCCATGCCCAGCTGTTGGGTGCCCGGGTTGAAGAAGTTTTCGTCCAGGTAAAGCGGGGCATCGGGAGTGGGAGAGGCGGTCACCGAGCCCGTGGGCGTGAAGGTGGGCGTATCCGTGGGGGTGAAGGTGATCGTGGGCGTAAAGGTGGGGGTGAAGGTGCGGGTGGAGGTCGGGCTGTCCGTGGGTGTGAAGGTCGGCGTCCGAGTGGCCGTTTGGGTTGGGGTCGGCGTAACCGTAAGAGTCGCCGTGGACGTGGCGGTGGACGTAACCGTGTGGGTCACCGTGTCCGTGGCCGTAAGCGTCACGGTGGATGTCGCCGAAGGCGTCGCCGTGAGCGTCGGGGAGGCGGTCGGAGTCGCCGTGGCCGAATCCGTCGGCGTATCCGTGGCCGTAAAGGTTGCCGTAGGGGTCGGGGTTTTCGTCGGTGAATCGGTGGGCGTCAGGGTGGCGGAATCCGTCGCGGTGTGCGTGGCCGTCGCCGTAGCCGAATCCGTCGCGGTGAAAGTGTCCGTCGGCGTCGAAGAAGCGGTGGAAGTCGGCGATAAGGTGACGGTGGCCGTGGCCGAATCCGTCGGGGTATCCGTAAACGTGAAAGTAGCCGTAGGGGTTGGGGTTTTCGTCGGCGTATCGGTGGGCGTCAGGGTGGCGGAATCCGTCGCGGTGAAAGTCGTCGATAAGGTCGGGGTGGCCGTGGCCGAATCCGTCGGGGTATCCGTAAACGTGAAAGTAGCCGTAG
>JAICXI010000438.1 GCA_025980505.1 bacterium
AGGCGATGGTCAGTACGAGGAAGGCCTGCCAGCCCAAGGCCAACTGCGGGAAGGCCCTGCCGGCCAGCCATTCCCCGTTGGCGCCTACCCAGCACAAAGCGCCGGCCAGGGAAACAAGTGAATAAAGCGCGGGCTGGAGCCGGTAAAGCCGGACGCAGACCCCCACGTAACAAAGGCTGCCTAAAAAAAGGAGGAGGGTTCCGGTTTTCTCGGGGCCGCCGAGCGCGAAGGTCCAGGCGCCCAAGGCGTTCAAGAGGGGCACGGTCCAGGTCCAGGGCGACCGCAGGGCCACCGCCCTTTCCAAACCGATGAGGATACCGAAAAAGCCGCAGGCCATGAGTGGCCCATGGAAGGAAATCCAATCCGCCTGGGGCGCCGCCAGGGGCCATTGCAGCCGCAGAAGGTCGCCCCACAAGGCGAACACCAGGATGAGGAGCGCGGAAAGGACCAGGGGCGCGCGGGAAAGGGCTTTGGCGTTCATGCCCACCCCAATTGGCGGCGGGCCCAGTCGCTCATGCGCGAGGGGTTCCAAAGGGGTTCCAAGGCCAGTTCCACCCGGGCCTTTTTCACCCCCGGCAGGCCCAAAAGGGCCTTCTCGGCGTTTTCAACGATTGTTTCCCCCAGGGGACAGGCGGGGGAGGTCATGAGAAGCACCGCGTGCACCCTGTCCCCCTCGCTTTCCAGCCTCTCCACCATTCCCAAATCCACGATGTTCATCCCCAGTTCGGGGTCCAGCACCTGTCGGAGGACGGTGAGAAGCTCTTCCTGTTGAACGGTCTGCATTTTCATCCTCCGGATGTCATTTTTGTCCCACAACCGAATGGGGTGAAGGACTCACGGCGAATTTTGATGGAGGGTACCTGCCCCGTCGCATCCAACGCCAAGAAACCCGGGGGAATCCCAACACCCAATCATCCGGGGGTCAAGGATGGATCTTGCAGCCCGTGCAGGGCTTGGCGTCCGGGTCGGCGAAGTAGATGTCGTCCCTCGACTTGCCGGTGACCTGCAGGAACCCGAAGGCCCCCTTTTCCAACCGGAAGATGGCATGGTCCACCAGGGTATAGGTGCCCGGCACGGGCAGGTTGATTTCAACGGCCGCGGCACCGCCGCAAGGCACCAAGGTTGTCTGGATGCCTTCCTCGGGCGGATTCGTCATGCCTCCTTCCCGGTAAACCTTGTCCATGATGGTCCCGATGACATGGAATGAAGATATTTTGTTAGGCCCGATGTTGCCGAAATAGATGCGCACCCTATCCCCGGTCTTGGCCTTCAAGGCCCCGTCGCCCAACAAGGATCCCACTTTGCCGTTGAAGACGACATAAGTCGGGTTTTCCTCCAGGCCTAGGGCATGGGAATATTCCAGCATGTTCTTGTCCTTCTTGGACGGCACGGCATAGACTTCGCTTTGCATGACGTAATACTCGTGGTCCACCTTGGGCAACCCGCCCTTGGGCTCCACCAGGATGAGGCCGTACATGCCGTTGGCGATGTGGTCCATGACCGGAGGGGCCGCGCAGTGGTAAACGTAAAGTCCCGGGTACAACAGCTTGAAACGGCACAGGGGATGGTCGCCTTGCATGACCGTGGTGGTGGAAGCGCCGCCGCCGGGGCCGGTGATGCAATGCATATCGACGTTGTGGGGTTTGCCGCTCTTGTCCGAGTTGGTCATGTGGATTTCCAGGGTGTCCCCCACCCGCGCCCGCAGCATGGGGCCGGGTACGTGGCCGTTAAAGGTCCAGAACTCGTATTTCTTCTCGCCGTCCAGGGGCAAAACCGCCCGCTCGGCGTTTAGGCAGACCCTCACGGTGGCGGGGAAGAAGCGGTGGATGGGGGGCGGGACTTCGGGCGCGTAGGTTTCGACCCCTTCTTCATTGAAAAACGTGGAAGACTTGTTGCCGCACCCCGCAAGGGGGAATGACAGGACGAGGGCCAGGCCCGCCGCCCAAATCCGAAAGGTACCGACGAAGTTGGTTTTCATTTAATTTTCTCCCCTTGTTTGAACTTTCTTAAAGCAAGCCGGATGCCAGCGAGCAGCCCGTTGAAAACCGGCCTTTTGGCGAAAGGAGACCCCTTTTGGAAGGGAGGTTAGGGTGGCGGCGCCATGGTGTCTCCACCCGAAAGGTCCCTGGACCACGCCGGTTCTTTTCAAGGCGGCCCCGGCCGGGACCGCTCCGCGGGACGGTCGGGTTCAGGACCGCCTCCTTTCGCCTGATCCA
>JAICXI010000145.1 GCA_025980505.1 bacterium
CTGGTGGAATCCAAGCTCCTCCAGCCGACTTTCATCACCGACTTCCCGGTGGAAGTCTCCCCCCTGGCTAAGGCCAAGGCGGACAATCCGGCCCTGACCGAGCGGTTCGAGCTTTTCGCCCTGGGACGGGAGATCGCCAACGGCTTTTCCGAGTTGAACGATCCCATCGACCAGAGGCGCCGGTTCGAGAAACAAGTCCAACTGCGCAAGGCGGGTGACGAGGAAGGCATGTTCCTGGACGAGGATTTCATCCTGGCCCTGTCTTACGGCATGCCGCCGGCCGGCGGCGTGGGCATCGGCATCGACCGGCTCCTGATGCTTTTAACCGACAGCCCCTCCATCCGGGACGTGATTTTATTCCCCCTGCTCCGGCAGCGGGACGACGAAGAAAAGATGGTTTTCGAATAAAGGAATTGAACCACAGAGTTACACGGAGTGAACGGAGTAAAACAAAAGGATTGGCTTGATTTTATAAAAAAACCACACTCTGTGTAACTCGGTTCACTCTGCGGTGAAAGAATCCCATTGAACACCCCCTTTGAAATATTCCTGGGCCTACGGTACCTGCGCTCCAAGCGCAAGCGCTCGTCCATTTCGGTCCTGACCTGGCTGTCGGTGATCGGCGTGGCCATCGGCGTGGCGGCCTTGAACGTGGTGTTGTCGGTCATGAACGGGTTCGACGAGGACTTGAAGTCCAAGATCGTGGGCTTGAACGCCCACATCATCGTCTCGGGCTACCAGAACCACCCCATTCCCGATTACGACCGGATCGCCGACGCCATCCGCCACATGGACCACGTCACCGCCGCCGGGCCCTACGTGGAGGGCCAGGCCCTGGCCCGTTCCCGGGAGCGCTCGCTGGGCGTCATGGTGTGGGGCGTGGACCCGGACCATCCCCAGGCCATCACGGACCTGAACAAATACCTTTGGGAAGCCAAGGCCACGGATTTGAAGATGCCCGTTACCCCGGGGGCGGCCCGGTCCGACCGGATTTTCCTGGGGGCTGAACTGGCCCGGCGGCTCCAAGTGGGCGTGGGCGACGACCTGATCCTCTTTCTCCCCATCCTGCAGAGCACCCCGTTGGGCATGACGCCCAAAAGCATGAAGTTCCAGGTGGTGGGGCTTTTGTCGACCGGCATGTATGATTACGACACGGCTTATACCTACGTCTCCCTGGGCAACGGCCAGAAGATGTACCAGCTGGAGAACACCGTGACGGGTGTGGCCGTGAAGGTGGACAACGTGGACCTGGCGCCGCAAGTGGCGAAGGCCATCCGGCAAAAATTCAACGGCCAATATTTCGTGCAGGATTGGCTGCAAATGAACCACAACCTTTTCGTCGCCCTCCAGACGGAAAAATGGGTCATGGGCGTCATCCTTTCCCTCATCGTGCTGGTGGCGGCCCTCAACATCGTGAATCCCCTGACCATGATGGTGATCGAAAAGACCAAGGAAATCGGGATTTTGAAAGCCATGGGAAGCACGCGGCAAAGCATCACCGTCCTCTTCATCTTCGAGGGGCTTTTCATCGGGGTCATCGGAATCCTGGTGGGGCTTTTCATCGGCTTCGTCCTTTGCGCCATCATCGCCAAGGTGCCCATCCCCATGCCGGGCGGGGGGATGGTGTATTACATCGACCGGCTGCCGGTGAAGGTGGAGCCGTTCGTCTGTTACCTGGTCGTGCCGGTAAGTTCGTTCGTCCTTTGCTTTGTTTCGTCCATTTTCCCGGCCGTCCAAGCCGCGAACCTGGAACCGGTGGAAGCCATTAGGTTTGGGTGAAAACGGACCGCCGATGGCCGTCTTTAAACGCCCTTGCTGAGAACTGGCACTGCCAACTGGAGCCCAATGGAAATCCTGAAGGTTGAAAACATCCTGAAGACCTACCACATGGAGGGCGAGGACGTCCGGGCCTTGGAGGACGTCCAATTCACCCTGGATGCGGGGGACATCACGGTCATCCTGGGCCCTTCGGGGTCGGGGAAAAGCACGCTCTTGACCCTTTTGGGCGGCTTGAGCCGGCCTTCCTTCGGCAAGGTCCTTTGCAAAAACCGCTCCCTTTACGACATGCCGGACCGGGATTTGGCCGATTTCCGCAACAAAGTGTTCGGCTTTGTTTTTCAATTCCACTATTTGATGCCGGAACTGACCGCGCTGGAAAATGTGATCCTGCCGGGCCAAATCGGTCGAAGGTCCTACGAGGAGTGCCGGGACCGGGCCGAGCAACTCCTGGCCCATGTGGGCCTTGCCGGCCGGATGCTGCACAAGCCGGGCGAGCTTTCGGGCGGGGAGCAACAAAGGGTGGCGGTCTGCCGGGCCCTCATGAACCGGCCCGAGATCATCCTGGCCGACGAACCCACGGGCAACCTGGACGCCAGGACCGCCGAGGGGATCCACGACGTGCTTTGGGACCTTTGCCAGAAGGAAGGGCGCACGCTCATCGTGGTGACCCATTTCGAGCCGCTGGCCAAACGCGCGGACCACATCCTGACCTTGAACGCGGGGCGGGTCACAAAGAAGAGAAGTTAATTATGAATTTTAAATTGTGGAAGTTCTCGATTTTACAAATCGAAAACGGTCCTTGGAACCTCAAACAAAACCTCCCTTAACCACGGAGGCAGGGAGGCACAGTTAAACAAAAGCTTCGAATCGGTTGTTTTTTTAGCTGTGTCCCTGTGCCCCTGTGGTGAAATCTTGGGTTTTGTTGCAGGTTCTTAATTTAAAACGGAACGATGCACTTGGCGTCAGTTTCCAACAACCCTCGCCCCTTGCGTCGTGGTTTGGATGGGACCCTAGGGGTTATTCCCGATGAGAGCTTTTGGGGAGATGGGGTGGGCGAGGGGTGTGGTGAAAGCCATGAAATCACCCTCACCCCGGCCCTTTTGCCCTGAGGCCCTCGAAGGCCTCCCCTTGAGGGAGAGGGGGATCGACTTCAAAACAACTGCGAACTGGCGCCAAGCGCGTAGTTCCCATTTGAAATTTAGAATTTAAAATTGAAAATTCGCGGAGCGGACATGATTTGCCAAAGATGCGGACAACGACAAGCCACCGTTTTTTTCTCCCAAACCGTGGGAAACCAGACCACCCAGGCCCACCTGTGCGAGGTTTGCGCTCAAGAGCAAAGCCAGACCTACGGGGCCCTCAATCCCTTCGCGGCCCTTTCGGACCTGTTGAATAATTTCCTCAACTTGGGCGAGGGCGCCATCGCTGAAATCACTCCGGGCCGGGCCGGTTCGGCGGCCGTGGATCCCCAGATGCAGTGCCCCCATTGCGGGTACCAGCTTTCCACTTTCCGCCAAAACGGACGGTTGGGATGCACCCGTTGCTACGAATCTTTCCGGAAAATTTTGGAACCCCTTATCTCCAGCATCCATGGGACTGTCCGCCACCGGGAGGAAACCGCCGAACCACAGGTTCCGTCCGCCGCCGAAGTCCCGCCGGCGCCGGGCGAAGGGGCGGATTCCGACGTCCAGGGCCTCCGGGAAAAGCTGAAGCAAGCCGTCGCGAAGGAAAAATTCGAGGAAGCGGCCCGGCTCCGGGACGAAATCAAGGAAATGGAAGGCAAGTAGCCATGGCTTTTGAGGACCTGATCACTTCCAATGACGACTGGTTTTTGAAATCCGGACCCTCCTCGGAAGTGGTGGTTTCCAGCCGCATCCGGTTGGCCCGCAACCTGGACGGCCAGAAATTTCCCAACCACGCCAACGCGGAGGAACAGCGGAAGATACTCTTCCTCGTCCAGTCGGCCGTTTCGTCCATCCCGGAGACCTCCCCGATGAAGTTCGTCCGTCTCAACGAAATTTCATCGTTGGACCGGCAGTTTTTGACCGAGCACCAGTTGATTTCGGCCGAGCACGCGGCCAGCCTGGGTGAAAGGGCGGTGGCCTTCGACCTCAAGGAAGGTTTGAGCTTTTTAATCAACGAGGAAGACCATCTGCGCCTCCAGGCCTATCGGGCGGGTTTGGACCTGAAAGAGTCCTTCCAACACCTTTCCCGGATCGACGGGCTTCTGGGCGCCAAGCTTCCTTACGCCAAGGACCCCCGCCTGGGATACCTGACGGCCTGCCCCACGAACTTGGGACTGGCCCTCCGGGCCAGCGTCATGTTGCACCTGCCTTCCCTGGTCTACACCAACCGGGTCGGCCAGATCTTGGAAGGGGTGACGCAGGTGGGATTGACGGTGCGCGGGTTGCAGGGGGAAACCACCCAGGTGGCCAGCGCCTTCTTCCAGATTTCAAACCAGTCCTCCCTTGGGAAAGTCAGCCCGGAGATCGTGGAGCACGTGGAAAGGGTGACGCGCCAGTTGGTGGAGGTGGAACTGCAGACCCAAAAGGCGGTTTTCCGGCAGGAAGGCCTCAAAATCCGGGACCGCATCTGCCGCGCCTTCGGCACCCTGAAAAACGCCAAATTGATCACCTTGCAGGAAGCCCTGGACGGTTTATCGGCCTTGAGAGTGGGCGTGGAGAATAATATTTTGAAGGGGATCGACTTGCCAAACCTGAACCGTCTTCTCATCTTGATACAGCCGGCCCACCTGGCGAAAACCGCCGCCCGGGAACTGAACCCCGAGCAGGAAGCCTTGGAAAGGGCCAAGGTTTTGGGAATGTACCTGAAAAACGCTGAAGCGGCTTAAGGCGGTTGTTGGCGATCAGGGGTCGGCCACCGGCGTTTAAATATCCCGAGCCCTTAACCCTTCCAACGATTAGCCGGTAGTGTCTCAGTTTGATGAGAAGTCCGCTTCACCCTCACTGCGGCCCTCTCCCCTCAAGGGAGAGAGGGAAATAAACGGTTAAAACCCCCGCCCCTTGGGGAGAGGGTAGGGTGAGGGGTGGCGTCGGTTTCCGGGATTTGGAACTGAGGCATTACCGATTAGCCGAAGGCATTGATTTAAGGTTGGTTTCAGTTGAAAATAAGCAGGTTGGCATGAACTAAGGAGAATTCAATGTTCGAGCGTTTCACCGAAAGAGCCAAAAAAGTCATCAACCCCCTGGCCAAGGAAGAGGCCCGGCGGCTGAACCATAATTTTATTGGAACCGAACACCTTTTGCTGGGTCTCATCCGTGAGGGGGGCGGGGTGGCGGTGGCCGTCCTGGAATCCCTGGGAGTGGACTTGGAATCGGTGCGCATTGAAGTGGAAAACCTGACGACCCCTTCGTCCGATACCTTGACCATCGGTGATCCGCAATTCACGCCTTCGGCCAAAAAGGTCCTGGAACTGGCGGCGGAGGAATCCCAAAAGCTGGGCCACAATTACATCGGCACCGAGCACCTGCTGCTGGGCCTCATCCAGGAAGGGGAGGGCGTGGCCGCCCGCGCCCTGGAGAACCTGGGCGTTTCCTATGAAAAGTCCCGGGACATGGTCATCAACCTCTTGGGCGGAACCTTCCCGAAATTTTCCAAGCAAGTGAAGAAATCCAAAACTCCGGCCCTGGACACCTTCGGCCGGGATTTGACCCAAATGGCCCGGGACGGAAAACTGGACCCGGTCATCGGCCGCGAAGACGAAATCGAAAGGGTGATCCAAATCCTTTCCCGCCGTACCAAGAACAACCCGGTCTTGATCGGGGAACCGGGGGTCGGTAAAACCGCCATCGCGGAAGGCCTGGCCCAACGCATCAAGGAAGGCAACGTACCCGAACTCCTGCTGGACAAGCGCATCGTCACCTTGGACTTGGCGGCCTTGGTGGC
>JAICXI010000089.1 GCA_025980505.1 bacterium
AGATCGTCACGTTGTAGGCGCCGCCGGCCTTCTTTTCCTCGATCTTCCCCACCAGGGCCCCGGTGGAGTCGAACACTTCCAGGGTCACGTTGCAGTCTTCCTTCAGGAAATAATAAAACCGGACGGGGCCGGGCTTGGGCGGCGTCGGGAAAACGCCCAGGTCCTCCGTGAAAAGGGCGTCCTCCAACCCTTCCGTGGGGGACACGGTGACGTCCTTCAGGCGCAGGACCGGGAACTGGTCGCTGTGCAGCCTTATTTCATAACGGCCCTCGGGCAGGGCCGAGAAATGGAACCGGCCCTTGGCATCGGTGACGGCCGTGGCCGCGGCCTTCTCGCCCTTGACGATCTCCACCTTGGCGCCGGGGAGGGGGGTCGCCCCGTCCTTCCGGAGGAAGGTGCCGTAAACCTTGCCGACCTTCTGGATGCAGAAGCGCCGCTTGGAGGACAAGAGGCCCGGCTTGCCCTTTTTACCCACCGAGGCGATATGGAAGTACCAGGTGCCCTCCCCCACGTCCTTCAACTGCACCGAGCGCTCGGTGGTGAAGGCGTCGTCGGGCGTCAGGGTTTCTTTTTCCTGCGGGCTCAGTTTGTAGACGTACCCCACCGGCTGGAAGCTCCCGTCGTGGCGGTCGTCCCAGGTGAAAACCGGGTCGGTCAGGTTCACGGGTTCGTCTTCCTGCGGATGGGTGGGCGACACCACCACGGGCGGGGGGAGTTCGCCCGCGGCCGCCAGGATCGGGAAATGGGCGGGTTCGGAGAGGTTGCCGGCGCGGTCCTTCACCACCGCGTGCAGGTACCAGGTTCCAGGCTCGGTGACCTTGAGGGCCAGTTCGGGCTCGGTGGTGCGCTGGGCGTCCGGGGGCAGGGGCAGCGTGCCCGGGACCTGGTCGAATGCGTAGTAAAAGCAATCCACGCCGGAGAGCTTGGGCGCGGCCGCGAGGCGGAACCCGGCCTTGGTGGCCGAATACCACCTTTGGGGCTCCGGGTGGGTGGGGGAGGAAACCTGGGGCGCGGGCGGCTTGTCCACGTCGATCTTCAGGCGGTAATGGGCGGCTTGTTCGCTGACATTGCCGGCCCGGTCCCTGGCCACCAGGTGGAAGTACCAGATGCCGCTTTCCAACTTGGACAACTCGACTCGTTTCCCATCCACGAAGGACGCGGTCCCGGCGTCGGGCCTGGAGTTGGGGCTTTGGTCGAGCGTGTAATAGTAGCCCTCGATGCCGGTGGCGTCGGCGGGGGCGTCCCAGACCAGGACCGCGGCGGCCTTGGAGCTCCAGTCGTCGCTGGAATGGCTGGGGCTGGTGACCTGGGGCGTGCCCACGCCGTGGTCGGAAAGGCTGGCGGCCGTGGTGTTGCCCTCGTGCTGCTCGTTGCCCATCCGGTCCACGGCCTGCACGCAGTAATAATAAACGGTGTTCTCCTTGAGCGCCGCGCCCTTGTCCAGGTAGGCGCCTTCCTTCACTTCCCCGTCCGCGGAGATCTTGGCCTTGGCCCCGCCTTCGGTCCAGCGGTAGACCCGGTAATAATCCGTGCCCGAGACCCGGTCCTCCACCGGCGTCCACTTGAGCTCGATGTCCCCGCCCGCCCGGGGCGCCGCCTTCAGGAGCGTCACCGGCGGGGGCGGCGAGATGTCCACCACGGTGGCCGTCATTTCACCCTCGGGATAGGCTTCCTGGCTGCCCGCGCCGTCCTTGGCGCGGCAGCGGAAGGCGTACCGCCGGCCGTCCTGGCCCAAGTGGACCCCCGACCGCTCGGCCACGTTGGCCAGCCAGTCGGTCCAGGCGCCTCCGTCCACCTTCACTTGCACGTCGAAGGAGGCGATTTCCGCGTGGGGGTCGGTGGCGCCCCACTCCACGTAAAGCTGGGTCTTGTCGACCACCCGCGGCAGGGGTTTCATTTGGGACTTGGGCGCAAGCGTGTCGATGAAAAAGGCGTAATGGGCCGCTTCCTTTCCAACGTTGCCCGTCAGGTCCTTGGCGGCCACGTGGAAGAACCACTTGCCGTCCTTCAAGGGGGCCGGCTCGAAGAAAGTGCCGGTCGTCCATTGGCCGTTGCCCGGGCCCGGGATGGTGTGGGGTTGCC
Organism: bacterium; assembly: GCA_025980505.1. Taxonomy (GTDB): domain Bacteria; phylum Oederibacteriota; class Muellerivitia; order Muellerivitales; family Muellerivitaceae; genus JAICXI01. Next base: position 2,083 of record JAICXI010000089.1, read on the forward strand.
CGTCGATGGAAACATAGTAGCCTTCCACGCCCGAAAGGTCGGAAGGCGCGTCCCACGCGAACCGGGGCGCGGAGGCCCGGACCCATTGGCCCGGGGGATGGGTGGAGCTTTTCACGGCCGGCGCCTTCACTTCCGAATCCACCTTGATCCGGAAGCGGGCCGGGCCGCTCAAGTTGCCGGCCCTGTCCTTGGCGCACAGGTGGGCGAACCAGACCCCGTCTTCCGGCAGAGTGAAAACCGTGTCGCGCCCCGTGGTCCAGGCCATTTCCTGGATCTGGGGGGTCCAGTTTTCCTCGCGGTTGAAAAGGTAGTAATAACCCTCGATGCCGGACAGGTCCGCCGGGTCCTTCCAGGCGAGTTCCACGCGCCGGGCCGCGTACCACTTGTCCCTTTCCCCGTGGGTGGACGAGGTGATCTCGGGGGGCGCCGCCGCCGTGTCCAGCCGGACCCGGTAAAGGGCCGGGGCCGCGGAAAGGTTGCTGGCCGCGTCCTGGCAGAGGACGGAAAGGATGTGGACGCCGTCCCGGGGGATGTCGAGCGTGATTTCGGCCTTGTCCGTGAAGCGGGTGCCGGACGCGGCCGGGTTGGTGGCCTGCGGGTCGGGCGCGGCCTGGGGGTCCTCGGAGAAGGTGTAGTAATAGCCTGTCACGCCGGAGAGGTCCTCGGGGGGCCCCAGTTTGAAGAGGGCCCTCGTTTGGGAGTACCACTGTTCCTGCCCCGGGTGGGTGGGGGAGGAAAGGAAGGGCCGCCCCACCGACGTGTCCACGCGCAGGGGGAAATGCACGGCCTTCCAGTCCACGTTGCCCGCCTTGTCCTTGGTGGTGATGTGGAAATACCACAGGCCGTCGTCGGAAAGCTCGAAGGACACCGAGCGCTGGCCGGTGAAGAGCGAGGCGCCGCCGTTGGGCACGGTGTCGGCCTTGCGGTCGATGTTGTAGTAAAACCCGTCGATGCCCGAATGGTCGAAGGGGTCCTCCCAGTTCACCACCACCCGGCGTTCCTTGTACCAGCGCGCGGGTTCGGGGTGCGTGGGCGAGGAGACCTGGGGCGGGCTGGCCAGGGTGTCGATGCAGACCTTCAAGTGGCCGGCCTGGGCCGAGAGGTTTTCCGCCTTGTCCTTCGTGCGGGCGTGCAGGTACCATACGCCGTCCGTCAAATCCGGGAAGGAGATCCTTGATTTTTCCGTCCAGGCCGCGGTTTCCGGGTCCGGCAGGGTCTGGGGTTCCTGGTCGATGACGTAGTAGTAGCCCTCCACGCCGGAGAGGTCGTGGGGCGGCGCGAAAACCACCTCCACCTTGTTGTTGGAATACCACTGGCCTTCCTGCGGGTGGCTGGGCGAGGAAAGGGAGGGCGCCTGGGCCTTTGTGTCGATGCGAAGCGGGTAATGGGTCGCCTGGGCCCCGCTATTGCCCGCCTCGTCCTGGGAGGCCACATGCACGTACCAAAGGCCGTCTTCCAGGGGGCCCAAGGTGAACCGGTTTTCCGCCGTGAAATCGCCCGTTCCCGGCCCCGGCACCGTGGCCGGCTCGTGGTCCGCCTTCACGAAATAACCCTTGATCCCCGACAGGTCCTGCGGGCTTTCCCAGGCCATGACCGGCGCGGGATTGGCAACCCAGTTGTCCGGGTCCGGGTGGGTGAGGCTGGTGACGCGGGGAGGCGGCAAGGCCTCCGTGTCGATGAGGATGCGGTAATGGGAAGCCCGGGTCCCGATGTTCCCCGCCTCGTCCACTCCCACCACGTGGAAGTACCAGGACCCTTGGGCGATGGAGGAAAGGGCGATGCGATCCTCCTCCGTGAAGGGGGCCTCGGGCGGCGCGGGCACCGTTTCGGGGTAGCGGTTCAGCAGGTAGTAGTAACCCGTCAGGTGTCGGGCGGGCTTGAGCCGGACCTCGACGTTGTCCTGCCTTTCCCACTTCCCCTGCCGGGGATGGCTGGGCGAGGCGACCTCGGGCGGAAGGACCGGCTCGGTCTTAAAGGAGGAAGCCTCGGTGACGGACAGGGAGGAGGTGCGGTAGGCGCTGACCGCCTTGAACTCGTACTCGGTTTCGGCCTTCAAATCGGTCAATTGCACCCGGTGCCGCAGCTCCGGGTTTTTGTCCAGGACCGCCTTTCCCAATCCCGCGGCGGCGCCCTTCTCCCCGTAATGCAGCTCGGAGGTGGCGGAAATATCCGTGGTCCAGGCCAGCAGGGCGCCGCAGGAGGAGAGGTTTTCCACCCGGAGGTCCGTGATGGCCGGCATGCGGGCCATGTCGAAGGTGGAGCGCAGGATGGCGCCGTTGTTTTCCGTGCAGGCGTAAAGGTAATCGCCGAAAAGCGTGAAGGCCCTCACGCCCTCCTCGTCCCCCGCGTAAGCGGTCTTCCAAGCCAGCCCGTCCTGGGTTTTCAGCACCCGGCCCGAATTGCCCGTGCCCGCGTAAAGGGCGTTCTCGAAAACCTCCAGGCAGTAAAGGTTGAGTTCCCGGCCGCTTTCGTAAACGGCCATCCAGTCCCGGCCGTTTTCCGTGCGGTAGACCTTGACGCCCTTGGGGCCGGAGGTGCCCGCGTAAAGGAAGCCGTTGAATTCCTTGAAGCACTGGATGAAGTTCTGGCCCGTGGCGGTGGTTTCCTCCCAGTTCAAGCCGTCGCGCGTGGAAAAGACGAGTCCGCTGGGATAGGTGCCCGCGTAAAGGCGGTCCTGGAAGACCCCCAGGCAGGTCACGGCCACTTCGCTCAAGGCCCCCACGGTGTTCCATTGCACCCCGTCGAAGGCGAAGACCTTGCCTTGGGAACTGGTGCCGGCGTAAAGCCTTCCCTTGAACTCGCAAAGGGTGTGGATGCGGTCCTCGCCCGTGGAAAAAGCGTCCCTCCAGCTTTCCCCGTCGAAGGTCACGTAAATGGCGCCGTTCAAGTTGGTGCCCGCGTAAAGGCCGGCTTCCCGCCCCGGCGGCGCGTAAGCGCAAAGGCAGTAAACCTGGGTGAGGTAGTCCCCCGTTTCCTTGTTGTTCCCGGCGGGAGTGAAGAACTTGGAGCGCCTTTGGGTGACCGGGATGCCCTTCCAGGAGCCGGGCACGCCGTTGCTGGTGCGGAAGACCAGGTCCTTTCCCGAGGCCGCGTAAAGGCAGCCTTTGAACTCGGCCAGGTCGTAAAGGGTGGGGATGTCCCCGAAGGATTCCAGGCTTTCGAAAAAGGCGGGCGCGGCGGAGGAGAAATAAAGGTCGATGACGTTTTTCAGCTTGTCCAGGGCTTCCTTGGGGGTTTGGCCCTGGGCCTGGCAGCCCGGAAGCAGCGGGCATCGGGCCACCACGTTTCCGTGGGCCCGGGTTTCCAATTCCACCGGGAATTCGTAAGGGAACGATTTTTTTTGGACTTTGTCGTCTTTTTTCAGCACAGGGCCCTGCCTTCGGCTTCAACCGGCGGGATATTTGAGGGGGCTTATTTTAGACCAATCGGGTTGGGTTGACAGTAACATTATCAACCTTTGAAACATCGGCAAATAGCAACATTTGCCGGATAAAATCCTCTAAAACAACCCGCATCCTCGTTCCCATCTGTCATTGCGAGGAGTGCCCACCGAATAGGCGGGCGTTCACGACGAAGCAACCCCAGTTTAAATAGGCCCTCCCAGCCACGGCTCAAACCACCCACAAACTTGGGTTGCTTCGTCACAAAATTCGTTCCTCGCAATGACAACTAAAAGCCAGCTGCTACCCTTGTTCCTCCCTTTGGATCCGAAGGGGATGGACCGCCTCCACGATTTGGCCGACTCATTTTTCAACAACCGGCATCGGGGCATTCACTGAAATCTCATAAAAAAGGGAAAGTAAGGCAATGAGGGATCCTAACAAAGGGCGGGATCGGCGGACCTATTCCTCGATCTTTTTCTTCCACTCGCCCAGGATATTGAGGGCGTCCCTCGGGGTTAAACCATCCACGTCCAGGCCCTTCAGTTCCTCCAGGATGGGGTGCTTTTCGCCGGTCCCGAAGAAGGAAAGCTGGGGCATGGGAGCGTCCTGGTTTTCCAGCGGGGGCGGGGGCGGAGCTTCCGCGGTCTTCCCGAGGAAAGTCCCGGTTTCCAGGGCCGCCAGGATCTTCTTGGCCCGGCCCACCACCACCTTGGGCACGCCCGCCAGGCGCGCCACTTGGATGCCGTAACTCTTGTCCGTTCCCCCTTCCACGATCTTGCGCAGGAAAAGGATCTGTTCGTTCCATTCCCGGACGGCGATGTTAAAGTTTTTCACGTTGGGGAAGCCGGCCGAAAGCCTCGTGAGCTCGTGGTAATGGGTGGCGAAAAGCGTGCGGGCCTTGAGCTGGGTGGCGATGTATTCCACCACGGCCCAGGCGATGGAAACGCCGTCGTAAGTGGAGGTCCCCCGGCCCACCTCGTCCAGGATGAGGAGGCTCTTCGCCGTGGCGTGGTTCAGGATGTTGGCGGTCTCCACCATTTCCACCATGAAGGTGCTCTGGCCCTGGGTCAGGGCGTCGGAGGCCCCCACGCGGGAAAAAATGCGGTCCACGATGCCCGCCTTCATCTGCTGGGCCGGCACGTAAAAGCCCACCTGGGCCATCAGGGACAAAAGCGCCACCTGCCGGATATAGGTGCTTTTACCGGCCATATTGGGGCCGGTGAGCACGATGATCTCGGTGCCCTCCACGCCCAACCGGGTGTCGTTGGGCACGAACTGGTCCGAGGACAGTATCTTGTCCAGCACAGGGTGCCGGCCGTCCACGATGGTCAGTTCGGTGGAATCGTCCACTTCGGGGCGCACGTGCCGGCCCCGGTCGGCCACCGTGGCCATGCAGGCGAAGACGTCGAGTTCCGCGATGATGCGCGCCACGCGCTGGAGGCGGGAAAGTTCCTTGGCCACCTGGCGCCGGATTTCGTCGAACAATTCGTATTCCAACCGGTCGGCCTTGTCCTGGGCGCCCAGGATCTTTCCTTCCATTTCCTTCAGCTCGGGCGTGATGAAGCGCTCGGCGTTCACCAGGGTCTGCTTGCGGTGGTAGTCCTTGGGCACGCGGTCCAGGTTGGCCTTGGAGACCTCGATGTAATAGCCGAACACCGAGGTGTAACGCACCTTGAGCGAGCCGATGCC
>JAICXI010000159.1 GCA_025980505.1 bacterium
GTCCTCCATCGCCGCCATTTCGCTCCTGGTGGGCGGCATCGGCATCATGAACATCATGCTGGTTTCGGTCACCGAGCGGACCCGCGAAATCGGCCTGCGCAAGGCCATCGGCGCCCGGCGCCTCGACATCCTTTCCCAATTCCTCATTGAGTCCATGGCCGTGGGCGTCGTGGGCGGCATCATGGGCATCCTCCTGGGTTGGGGCATCGTGCTGATCATTTCCAAATTCGCCGGATGGGCCGCCATCGTGACCCCCGGCGCCGTGCTGCTGGCCTCCTTCTTTTCCGCCCTGGTCGGCGTCCTGGCCGGGCTTTGGCCGGCCATCAAGGCTTCCAAGTTGAGTCCTATCCTGGCCCTTCGGTACGAGTAAGCGGCCCCCTTCCCTTTCAAGGAACCCGGGCTTTCCCGGACCCTTGGCGGAAGCCCCGTCGAAGCGGTGCCGGCTTCCCTAACCCCCCCTCTCGGCGCTGTTCTTCCCGTCGCAAACCGTTAAAATATCCCCCGGGGGATTTTACGCATGAAAACCGCCGCCCTTGAGACAACCGGACAGGAAACCGGCGTGGAAACGGAGCTGGGCAATCCCTGGCAGGTGGTGTTGTTCAACGACGAGGTCCATACCTTCGAGGAGGTCATCCTCCAGATCCAAAAGGCCACGGGTTATCCCCTGGAAAGGGCCGTTGAAATCACTTTCCGCGTCCACCGCAACGGCAAAGCCGTTGTTTATATCGGGCCCAAGGACGATTGCGCGAAGGTGGCGGCCATCCTGAAGCAAATCCGGCTCCTGACGCAGGTTGAAAAAACGTGAGCCCGGCGGCGCCTCCCTCCGGAGACCCTCCCGGTCCCCGAAGAGGCCGGAGCCCATCTTCGCCTTCTCAGAATCCCCAAGCTGTAATATATTACCCTTGCCTCGGATTGCCTTTCGGTCTTCCATTTCCGCTCCAAAGGATTCACGGATGAAATTTCCTACGCCGGGTTGGCTGGGCACCACGCTTATCTTGCTGACGACGCTCCCGGTGGCGGGTTACCTTGGCTTCACCCGGTCGGTCTGGCGCCAGCACCTCAAAACCACCGTGTCCAACGACCCCCAGGCCGAGCTCTCCCGCAGCCTTTCCACGGTCCAGTCGGCCCTGAACCAGCGGCAATCCGAAATCCTCCTCAAGGCCACCCGCCTGGCGGGCAAGGAAAACCTGAAAAAGCTTTTGACCTCCAAAAAAATGAACCTGGCCCAGGTGAAATCGCTGGCGGCGGGGTCCTTCAATCCCGACACCACCCCCCTGCTGATCCTCACCGACAAAAAAGGCGACGCCCTCTACACGAGTTTCCCCCTTCCCTCCCCCTCGCCGGCGGCCCCGACGGTCCCGAGGAACAGGCGGGGCAAGGTGTCCCCCTCCCTTCCCTCGGTCAAGGATTGGTCCGGCATCCGGCAGGCCCTCCAAGGAGCCTCCAACACGGGACTTTTTTCCTACCAGGACAAGCTCTACCTGGCGGCCGCCCTTCCCATCAACTCCCCTAAAGTCGTCGGCACCCTCCTCATCGGCGAGCCTTTCGGGGATGCCTTCGCCCAGGAGCTGAAAAAATCGGTCCAAAACGACCTGGCCTTTTTTTCCGATCGGAAAATCCTCTTTTCAACCCTGGCCGTGGCCCTGGAATCGCAGGTCCTTAAGGCCCTCCCCGCCGAATGGCAGACTTCCGGCGCCCCCCCGTCCAAGCCCATGACCATCAACCAGGACCCCTGCGTTTGGAACTTTGTCCCCGTCTCGGATATCAAGCAGGAACCATCCGGTTATTTCCTCGTTTTCCAGCCCATCCAACAAATAACCACGGTGGAAGGTTTTCCCCAAAAAAGGGTCCTTTCTTGGGGAGTCGGCCTGATACTCCTCCTTGTTTTGATCGGTTATACCTTCTCGGTCAGCCTACTTTCCACGGTCCGCAAACTGACCCTGGCGGTGGAGCGGATCCAAACCGGGGATTTGGGGGTGGCCCTGCCCACGCGCCGGATGGATGAATTGGGCCGGTTGGGCCGCGCCTTGCAAGGCATGCTAGAAAGCTTACGGGAAAAGGAACGCATCTCGCTGATCCTGGGCAAGGTGGTGGACCCCCAGGCCGCCCGCAAAATCCTGGCGGAAAAGGATTATTTCTCCCTCAAGGGCGAGCGCCGCGAATGCACTTTGCTCCAGGCGGACCTCAAGGCCTTCAATACCTTGAGCGAAAACATGACGCCCGAGGCCCTGGTGGAGGCCTTGAACCAGTATTTCAGCCTCATCAATGAGATCGTTTTCAAGCATGAGGGCATGCTGGACAAGTTTATCGGCGGCACGGCCGTCGTGGTTTGGGGGGCTCCCTTCAACCACGGGGACAAGGAGGAGCGGGCGGCGAAGGCGGCGATGGAAATCCAGGAAGCCTTGAAGGAATTCAACATTTCCCGCATCAAAAAGGGCCACCCGCCCTTCACCATCGGCATCGGCATCCACACGGGAACCGTGGTCTCGGGCAACCTGGGGTCGGACAAGCGTTACGACTACAGCATTATCGGGGAGGCCCTCCAGGTGGTCTCACGCCTCTGCGCGATGGCCGCTCCGGGCCAGATCGTCGTTTCCCAGGAAACTTACGGCAAGATCCGGGACTTGGTGAAAGCCAACGCCTTGAACCCCATCGCGGTCAAGGGCTCCCTGGAGCCGCTGGCGACCTTCGAAATAACCCAATGGCTTTGAACGTCGGACGGTTGTCCACCGGCCGTTGAACCTTTCCGCTGAAACCGGCGGTTGGAAACCCGACAAAGGAATGGCCATGCCCACTGATAATCCCCGATCCGTCGATCCCCGCTTTTTCCAGGATGCGTTGTTGAAGTGGTTCGGCCGTTACAAACGCGACCTGCCCTGGCGCCACACGCGCGATCCTTACGCCATTTTCGTTTCGGAAATGATGCTCCAGCAGACCCAGGTCAAGACCGTCCTTCCTTACTACCAAAGGTTCCTGAAAGAATTGCCCGACTGGAAATCCCTGGCCAAAGCCAAGGAAGAAAAGGTGTTGAAGCTTTGGGAAGGATTGGGCTATTACCGGCGGGCGCGGAACCTACGGGCGGCCGCCCAGGCCGTCCTTAAGGATTTCGGCGGAAAATTGCCCGATACCATGGACCTTATCCTGGAAATCCCGGGGGTCGGCCCTTACAGCGCGGGAGCCGTGCTTTCCATCGCCTACCAAAAACCCCATCCGGTTGTGGATGGGAACGTCTTGCGCGTTTTTTCCAGGGTTTTTCTCCTGGAGGGCAACCTGAAGGCGGGCCCGGGCCATCAAAAGGCCTGGTCTTTGGCGGAAAGCCTGCTTTCTCCGAAACGCCCGGGTGATTTCAACCAGGCCCTAATGGAACTGGGGGCCACGGTTTGTTTTCCGGAAAATCCCCAATGTCTTTTATGTCCCTTGCTATCCCAGTGCCAGGCCGCCCAAAAGGGTCTCCAAGCCGAATTCCCTCAAATGCCCAAAACGGTTGAAACCGTGGAAATCCCCATGGCCGCCCTTTTGATCGAGCGCAAGGGGAAGGTCCTGGTGCGAAAAAGGCCGCAAGAGGAACGCTGGCTCAAGGGGATGTGGGAATTCCCCAGCGCCGAAGGGAAAACCTTCGAGGAGGCCCTTCGAAAATTGGAAAAAAGCCTCAAGGTCAGGGCCCAGCGCAAGGAACTGCATGAAGTCCGCCATCAAATCACCCACCATAAGATCCGGCTCAGGCTTTTTCCCGTTTTCGGGCTTCCCAAACCCCGAAAGGCCGGAAACCTGAAATGGGTCTCCTCCCTGAAGTTGACTCTCCTTCCCTTTGCCAGTGCCAAGGGCAAGCTCCGGAAATGGGTGCTCCGGAAGTCAGTCAGTTGACGGTTGCCGGATGTCAGTCCTGAAAACCCCGTCTGCGAACGAGCAACTGACAACCGGCCACTGTCTTTTAGGCAAACGGCTATCCCTAACTGAAAACGAAAATCATTTGACAAAGAGGTCAAAAGATTTATCGTGGAAATAGACGATCGCCGTCAGCGGAGGTGCGGGATGCTTAAAAAGAGCCTCTTTTTCGCGTTTTTAGCCGTAATAGCGCCCTGCCTTTTGCCGGCTGAAACATCCTCGACTCCCGAAAAAAAACCCCTTTACGTGGTCAAGCGGGGGGATTGTCTTTGGAACATTTCCAAGAAGCTTTGGAATGATCCCCACAAATGGCCCCTTTTGTTCGCCGCCAACGAAGCCAAAATCAAGAATCCCAACCTCATTTATTCCGGCCAGCGCTTCTCCATTCCCACCGACCTATCCCAGGAAGCCTTGGGTAAAGCCGGCCGGTTGGCCCAAGCCAGGGTGGAACCTATTTCGGAAAGCGCCGGCCGCTACGAAAAGGGCGGTGAGCTTTCCAATGCCGGAGGGAAAATCCCGGTCCAATCGAAAGAGGGGGCAACCTCCATAAAGAAGGCCCCTCCACCCTACTCCCAAAAAGCTGAGTCCGGTGAAAAGCCTGAAAAGGAAGCGAACCCACCGGCAACTGCGGGGGAAAACCTCCCCGCCACAGCCCCGACCAGCCTTCCCGCCAAATGGCTTTTATTGGTCGTCACGATTGTCGTGTTGATCGCAGGCATATTTCTATGGAAAAGGAAGGGTAATCAGGGGATGCCGTTCGCCCAAGAACCCAAGCCCTTCTCCTCCTTCCCTCAAGCTCCGGAACCCATGGCAAGCCGCCCCACGCCTTCCCCCGCACCTTCCCCCTCAGCCTCCAGCCAGCCCTCAAACCCGCCCCCCCAAACCAAGGCGGCGGAACCCGGGGTTTGGAAGAGCGCCACCCTTACCTCTATTTCCATTCCTTCCACCCCCACTCCCAAACAACCGGGCCCCTCCGAGCCCAACCCATCCTCCCCGTCCCCTGAAAACTCCACCCCTTCATCCCAGGGAAAGGCTCCGGCCCCCCCATCCTCCCCGGCGGCTCCGCCGCTGGAAAATAAACCTTCCGACAGCAACAATCCTCCCACTTCCACCAATTCGGCCGCTTAAAGGGCCGGGGATTGTTTTTCCGACGACGAACAGGGACCTGTCCCCTATCGCTTCGTGCCAAGGGGGCGTATAAAGCAGCCTCGGCAAGGAACAAAAACACATCTTGGATGGGGTTTGGTTCATCCGCGTAAATTCGCAGTCCACCATCCTTGTTTTCCTCTTTGCGATCCGGCGCCGATTTTCCAACCCCTTCCCGGGTGGCTCCTTGCCCCTTTTTTTCCGTGTCTCGACCGCAATTCGGGCTGGAATTCCCTATAATGTCCCCTCTTTCACCTATCCAAGAGGGGTTTCCATGAAGAAATATTTTTTGATTTCGATTCTGGCTGGCTTGCCGGCTCTCGCCTGGACGCAAAACGATTCCAAAGCAAA
>JAICXI010000282.1 GCA_025980505.1 bacterium
AGGAGCTTAAGGACACCCCTAAAAATTCATCTTTCACCCTCACTCCGCCCTCTCCCCTCGCCCCTTAAGGGAGAGGGCTAAGTGAGGGTGCCGTTAGTAGTCGTTTTTGGAGGTGCCCTTAAGTATATAGTTCCCTTTGAAAAAGGGGCTTTTGAGCGGCTATGGGAATTTTTCCCGCTGAAAGCTTTGGGGGGCGCTTTTTGAAGCTGGTCTGGAGGAAAAATTTTTTCGTCGGAATTACCGAAAAGCTAACTTCCCCCCAGCCTCCTCTGAAAGAGGGGGAGATGTGGTTTGCCTCGGCTACGATGCTCCGACCGTTAAGGTGGTCTTGGTCAGTGGGTCCCTTCTTTCCTCCGCGTCCATCCTGTTTATCCGCGGCTAAAACCGGCTTTTTATCCGTGGCGGTGGTCGGCGGCGTCCCCTCTTCTCGGTGGATTTTTAGGGTTTTCCGAATTATCCTGAACGCACCTTGTACCCCCTTCTCAAACCTTTTCTTTTCTTAATGGAGCCGGAAACAGCCCACCACCTGGCCATCGACGCCATGGGCCTTTCCCGGCCCTTCCTGCCGCTGGCTTCCCCCTTCCTCCGGACCCGGGACCCCAGGCTGGAACGGAAGGTTTTCGGCCTGACTTTTCCCAATCCCGTGGGATTGGCGGCCGGGTTGGACAAAAACGGGGAACTGGCCGACGTCTGGGAAAAGGTGGGGTTTGGGTTCGCCGAATTGGGGACCTTCACCGCCCTGGCCCAGGAGGGAAACCCGGCCCCCCGGGTGTTCCGCCTGCCGGCCCAAAGGGCGCTTATCAACCGCATGGGTTTCCCCAATCCCGGCGCCCGGGCCGTGGCGCGCCGGTTGAGGGATCTCAAGGCCGCCGGCCGGTGGCCCTCCAGCCCGGTCGGCGTGAACATCGGAAAGAGCAAGGTCACGCCCTTGGAGGAGGCGGGGGAGGATTACCTGGAGTCGCTGGCCGCCTTGAAACCCTACGCCGATTACGTGGCCGTCAACGTGAGTTCGCCCAATACGCCCGGCCTGAGGAAACTGCAGGAAGCCAAGCCGTTGAAAAAGCTCCTGACCGCCCTGGTCAAGGCGGCCTCCGGTAAGCCGGTCCTTTTGAAATTGGCGCCGGACCTTGAGGAAAAACCCCTTCGGGAAGCCGCCGATACGGCCCTGGCCGCGGGTTGCGCGGGCCTGATCGCCGTCAATACCACCCTTTCCCGGGAAAGCCTGCCCCCGGGCGACTTTCCCGAAGGGGGACTTTCGGGGGAACCCCTCCGGGAAAAGGCGGCGGATATCCTCCAATCCCTGTCCAAGTTCACGGGGGGGAAGGTTCCCCTGGTGGCCGTGGGGGGGATTTCCAGCGTGGAAGACGTGCGCCGGCGGCTGGAGGCGGGCGCCAGCCTGGTGCAGGTTTACACGGCCTATATATACGAGGGGCCCCGCCTCCCGGCCCGCCTTTGCCGTGGCTTGTTGAAGGGCGCGGAAACACCCCTATCCAGGGCAAGGACGTCCCGAGGCTAAGGGATGGAATGCGCGGCCGGCGCGAAGAAAGGCGAAGTTTTATGAAGGAACAAAAAGAAATCCAAAATCCCCGGGGGTTCCAAAAAATTCCCGGCCAGGTATTTTCCCGGCGCCTTGGCGTCTTGGTGCTGGCTTTGGGTTTTGCCGGTTGCGGGGTGCCCATCCGGCAATGGATGGGGAACGGCGCGGCCTCGGTCCCGGCCACCGGGGGTCCCGCCACCCAGTTTGAGAGCCCCGACGATTACAAGAACGTGGGTAAGGACGCTTGGAAAAATGAAATGGAAGGCGTCGCTTCCTGGTACGGGGAGGAATTCAACGGAAGGCTCACGGCCAGCGGGGAAGTGTACGACATGTACCGGTTCACGGCCGCCCACAAGACCCTGCCCCTGGGCACGGTGGTCAAGGTGCACAACCTGGATAACGGCAAGACCGTGGAAGTCCGCATCAACGACCGGGGGCCTTACGTGAAGGGGAGGATCATCGACCTGTCCCGCACCGCGGGCCGGGCCATCGGCATGCGGGAAAAGGGCACGGCGCAGGTGAAACTGGAAATTGTGAGTTGGCCGGGAGGCGGCCGTTAATTGAAAAACCGTTCGACCTTGCGCTTTTTCAATTCGTACTCGACCTCCAGGAGGCAAGGCTTGCAGAAATACCAGCCGTCCTTGTTGAAAATGTTCCGGCCGATCTCGCCCTGGATCCTGCAAAAATCACATTCTTGAAAAGCCGGCGGGGCGGTTGTGGAGTTCATGGGTGTCCCTTTCGATTTGAGTTGAAGGAAGCTTAAGAAGTCCCCGTTAAATATCTGTAACGGTCGGCCGAACCTTTGGTTACAATGGCCGTTCCAACAAGGTTTTCCCCGAAAAACGGACGACATTTGGATGAAAAACCCGGGCCGGAGAATCGATGGACTCCTTTTCCGAAAAATTAAAGTCGGCCATCCGGCGCACCCGCGGCTGCCTTTGCGTGGGGCTGGACGTGGACCTGGCCAAGCTGCCCAAGGCGCTTCCCCCCAACGGGGAAGGGGCCCTGGCCTTTTGCCGCTCCATCATCGAGGCCACCCGCGACCTGGCCGCGGCCTACAAGCCCAACGCGGCCTTCTTCGAGTCCCTGGGGGCCCAGGGGTTCGAGATACTGGAGTTGCTGCGGCAGTCCATCCCTCACGACGCCTTGTTCGTCATGGACGCCAAGCGCGGGGATATCGGCAACACGTCCCAGGCCTATGCCAAGGCTTTTTACGGCTTGCTGAAATCCGACGCCCTGACACTTTCCCCCTATATGGGGAAGGATTCGATCGAACCCTTTTTGGAATATCCCGGGACCTGCTCTTTCGTGCTGTGCCTGACGTCCAACCCTTCGGCGGCGGATTTCCAATTGCAGACCCTTCAAAGCGGGGAAAAACTTTACGAGCGGGTGGCGAAGACCGCGGTGGGCTGGGCCCAGGGCCAAAAAGGTGAAATCGGGCTGGTGGTGGGTGCCACCCAGGCCCAATCCCTGAAGGACCTGCGGAAGTTGGCCCCCCGGACGGCCTTCCTGGTGCCGGGTGTCGGCGCCCAGGGGGGGGACCTGCAAGCAACGCTCAAGGAAGGGCGGGACCAGGACGGCTGCGGAATCCTGGTGAATGTCTCCCGGCAGATACTGTATGCTTCGGCAGAAAACGACTTTACCGACGCGGCCCGTGACCAGGCCCAAAAGATCCTGGAAGAAATGAAGGTATACTTCTGACCGCGGCGTTACACGGAGTAACACAGGGTGCGGAAAAGCGGCGATGTCAGAAAAGGGCCTTTCGTATTTTGTTCAGTCGAAAAGGCACATTCAACGCGAAGACGCAAAGGGAAAATAGAGGGGAACATAAGGCCCGCAAACATGTTTGTCGGACTTGGGTTCTTCTTAAAACCATGCCTTTCTTTGCGTCTTTACTGTGGATATGCCCTGAACATTTACGGACTTTAATGTTGAGCCATCGCGGTTTTTGGATTTTATTCCTAAAGCCGTACTCCGTGCAACTCTGTTCACTCTGTGGTGGAAGGGTTTTATGACAGGCGAGGAAGTGCTGAAGCTCTACGAAGAGACCCATGCGCTCCTGAAGGGGCATTTCCGGCTTTCCTCCAGCCGCCACAGCGACCGTTACCTGCAAAGCGCCATCGTGTTGCAGTATCCTTGGCACGCGGAAAAGTTC
>JAICXI010000100.1 GCA_025980505.1 bacterium
AGGGGCTTGACCACGTAGGAGTCGGTGGTCATGGCCGCATCTCCCCCGGGCCAGGGAACCACGGAGGAATCGTGCTTCCTCAATAGGGAGGCGTTCCCGAAGGCGGGAAGGAAGATTTTTTCGATCAACTGCTGGGTCAGGGCCCCCCCTCCGCCGTGGGCCAACAACACCCGGTCGTAATCGGTGAAGGGAAGGGGACAATCCATTACTAGGTTTGCGGTTTTCATGTCATCTCCTCCTGGATCATGCTTCCGTGGCGGGCGCCACTGATTTGGAAAGGCCGATCTTAAATTTGGAATGATGAGTTCGAAATTTATCCTTTGCCTTCGCTTTACTCCGTTGCCCGTTCCTCGTATCCCCCCAGCCGGTACCAAATCGTCGAGACGGCCCAACCGAAAAAGAAAAGGCCGAAGACCACGAAACCGAAGTGGCCCTGCAGGTTGCACCAGTCCGCCAGGAAGTCCCAAACCCCGCCGGTCAGTCCCAGCCGACTGGTCAGGAGCCCCAGGGCCTCGGCCCCGCCGATCAAGAAAGCCAACAAGATGGAAAGGGTGGTCAGGGTCAGGTTGTACCAAAGTTTGCGCAAGGGAGCCTGGAAGGCCCATCCGTAAACCTTCACCATGAAGACGCTGTCGGCCGTATCCACAAGCGCCATGCCGGCCGTGAAAAGAGCCGGGAATACCAGCAGGTTCAGGCCCGAAAGGCCTTCCACGGCCTGGGTGGCGGAAAGGCCCAAGAGGCCCACTTCGGTGGCGGTGTCGAAACCCAGGCCGAAAAGGAAACCCACCCAATAAAGGTGGCGGCTTTCGGAAATCAGGTCGAAAAGGGATTGGAGCAGGCGGGTGAAAAAGCCCCTGCCGGAAAGCAGGGCGTTCAAGTCCTCCTCGTCCAAGGTTTCCCCTTGCCGCGCCCTTGAAAAAGCCTTCCACACGGCCTTGAGGATGAACAGGTTGGCGACGGCGATGAAAAGGAGGAAGAAGGCCGAGACGGCCGTTCCCAGGGTTCCGCCGATCCCGCCGGAGTTCTCCAAGCGGCCTTTGAGGGCCGAAGCGGCGGCCGCCACGCCCATGGAGGCCAGCACCACCACCGTCGAGTGCCCCAGGGAAAAGAAAAAACCGGTGGAAAAAGGCCGGCCGCCTTTCTGGGAGAGTTTGCGCACCACGTTGTCGATGGCGGCAAGGTGGTCCGCGTCCAGCGCGTGCCGGAGACCGAAAAGGTAGGCTAAAAGCGCCAGCCCCAGAAGGACGGGATTGCCCGAAAAAGAGGACCAAGCCCAACCCCAGGCGGCCAGGTTGAAGGCCCCCAGGATGAGGAACAGGCCGGTGATCTTGAAGGCCGGATTTCCCGGCCGGTCGCTAAAGATCTCAAGAACAGCCAGGCATTTACCGCCAAGGCGCCAAGACACCCAGGGACGGATAAACCTGTTTGCTTTGACGGGGTTTTTGTTTTCCGCTTTCATGAAGCAATTACCTTTCTTGGCGTCTTGGCGGTGAAAATTGTTTTGCAACATCCAATAACCGGCCTTCGTGGCGACGGTAGCGGTAGTAAGCCGAGCAGGCGCCTTCCGTGGAAACCATGGGCGCGCCCAGGGGATGCTCGGGCGTGCAGCCGGTCCCGAAGGCGGGGCACTGGGCCGGTTTTTTCAACCCCCGCAGGATTTGACCGCTCACGCAATCGGGGCTTTCCTGGGCCGTCACCCGGGCCACTCCGAATTTCCTTTCCGCGTCGAAGGACAGGTACGGTTCCTTCAGGGCCCAACCGCTCCCGGGAATTTCGCCGATGCCCCGCCACTTCCGGGGGACCACCTGGAACACCTCCGCGAGGACCTTCAAGGCTTCGATGTTCCCCTCCGGGCGCACTGAACGGGCATACTGGTTTTCAACCTCGTGACGGCCCTGCTCCAGCTGTTGCACGCAATGGTAAATGCCCTGGAGCACATCCAAGGGCTCGAAGCCCGTGACCACGATGGGAACCCCGTATTTTTCCGCCAGCAAGGGGTAGGGGGCATAACCCATGACGGCGCAGACGTGGCCCGCGGCCAGGAAACCCTGGACCCGGTTGTCGGGCGCGGAAAGGATGGCCTCCATGGCCGGCGGCACCAGCACGTGGGAAACCAGGATGAAGAAGTTCGGGAGCTTCAGGGCGTTGGCCTGCAGGACCGCCATGGCATTGGCGGGCGCAGTGGTTTCAAAACCCACGGCGAAAAAAACAACCTGCTTGTCCGGGTGCTGCCGGGCGAGCTTCACCGCGTCCAGGGGTGAATAAACCAGCCTTACGTCGCCGCCCTGGGCTTTGACCGAAAGCAGGTCCTTCCGGCTGCCGGGCACCCGAAGCATGTCGCCGAAGGAACAAAAAATAATCCCGGGTTTGGCCGCGATTTCCACGGCCTTGTCGATCACCTCCAGGGGTGTCACGCAAACCGGACAGCCCGGGCCGTGCACCAGGGACAACTGCGGGGGCAGGAGGTCTTCCAGGCCGTAACGGGCGATGGAATGAGTCTGGCCGCCGCAGATTTCCATGATGACCCAGGGCCGGGTGGTGATTTTCTTGATGGCTTCGGCCGTGTCCAGGCAGGCCCGCCCGTCGCGGTATTCATCCACGTACTTCATGGCGTCCCCCGAACCTTGAAACAAAAACGGTTTTCACCACTCAGACGCCAAGACCCCGAGAAAAGCGGGAGGAAAGGTTCGGGTTCACCCCACAACTTCATGCTTTTGTTTTTGGGTGCTCCGGGTGACTTGGTGCTGGGGTGGTCGATAAAGTCTTTTTTCATGGCGCGCCCCCTCCGGACAACCCCTTCAGGGCCGCCAGGTCGTCCAAGGTGCGTTGGGCTTCCTCCTCGTCCAAGCGGCTGATGGCGATGCCGACATGCACGATCACGTAGTCGTCCACCCGGGCTTCGGGAAGGAAGGCCAGGGAAACTTCCCTTGAAACGCCGCCAAAATCGACCTTCCCTGTACGAAAAAGGCCCTCTTCACCCGCAATTTTAATGATTTTTCCAGGAACTCCCAGGCACATGATCGGACTCCTTGAAGGATAGGGTGCTTGCCCCGTTAAGCCATCCTAGGGGTGGAGCGTCGTTAACTTTATGAGAGTCGTCATAGAGTTTTTGGAGGATGGGGTGGGGCAGGTTGAATGGTTGAAGTCGAAAAAAACCGTCTTGAACCCACCCCGCCATCGGGAGTTTAGGTTTTGCTTTTTAACTTCCATCGGGCGTAAGCGGCCTGTCCCAGGGAAAGGCCCCCGTCATTGGGCGGGACTTGTTTCTGCCAGAAAGGCCGGAACCCTTCGCGCCGGAGGCGGGCCACGGAGGCTTCGGCCAGGGCGCGGTTTTGGAAGCAGCCGCCGGACAAAGCCACTTGTTCCAGTCCGGCCTTCGTGGCCACCTTCAAGAGCCCCTCCACCAATGCGTTGTGGAAACGCCACGAAATGAGCCAGACCGGCGTTTGGCGGCTGAGGTCATCCAATAGTTGGATGAAAAGAGGTTCCCAGTCCAAAAGCCCCAGGGTCCCGTGGAAACGCAAGGGGAGGGAATAGGCTTCCTCGGTTTCGCCTTCCTCCAGGACGAATTCCAGGGCCATGGCCGCTTCGCCCTCAAAACGGCTTTTCTGGCAAAGGCCCGCCAGGGAGGAGAGGGCGTCGAACAGGCGCCCCATGCTGGAAGTCATGATCCGGTCCGACGAAGAAAGCATTTTCCCGAGGACCGCGGTTTCCGGGGGGGCAAAGGCTTTGAGGGTGGGGAGGTCCAAGCCGAAGGCTTCCTGGTGATAAAGCTCGTAAAGGATTCCCAGAGCTGGTCGGCGGGATTCCTTGGCCGCCAGGTCGCCGCCCACCAAAGGGAAGGGCCGCAAGTGGCCGAAGCGTTTCACGCTTTCCCCGGTCACGGTGAAAAACTCGCCGCCCCAGATGGTGTGATCCGATCCCCAACCCGTGCCGTCCCAGGCCACCCCCAAGGCGGGCCCTTTCACGTGGTTCTCGGCCAGGACGGAAAAGACGTGCGCCACGTGGTGCTGGACCGCGATGACGGGCAAGCCCAGTTCCATGGCCCGCCGGGTGGAAGGGTAGTCGGGATGGAGGTCGCAGGCGACGGCCTCGGGTTGGGTTTCATAAAGGCGGGGTAAATCGGACAAGGAGCGTTCGAAAGCCTCCAAGGAAGGAAGGGTGCCGAGGTCCCCCAAGTGCTGGCTCAGGAAAACCCTGTTTTCCTTGGCCAGGGCCACGGTATTCTTGAGGTATCCGCCCAGGGCCAGGATGGAAGGGCCTTCCGCGGAAAGGTAAACCGGCAAGGGCGCGAAACCCCGGGCCCTACGGAGAACCTGGACTTCCCCCGAGACAACCCGCGCCACCGAGTCGTCCATGGGCCGCACAATGGGGCGGTCGTGGGTGAGGAAGAAGTCCGCGATGCCGTCCAAGCGTTCCAGGGCTTCCCGCCCGTCCGTGCAGATGGGCTCGTCGGACAAATTGCCGCTGGTGGCCACCGTTGGAAAATCCAATTCCCTCAGGAGGAGATGGTGTAGGGGCGTCGAGGGAAGAAAGGCGCCCAGTTGGGGATTGCCGGGGGCCAGGGAAGGGGCGAGGGCCGGATCGGATTTTTCCCTTTTCCGCAACAAAACGATGGGGGCTTGGGGCGACAACAGCAGTTTTTCCTCGGTTTCGTCCGAGAGACAGGCTTTGCGAAGGGAAGCCAGGTCGGGGAACATCACGGCCAGGGGTTTGGCTTCCCGTTTTTTGCGCCGACGCAACTCCGCGACGGCCTTTTCGTTGCGGGCGTCACAAAGCAGCTGGAAACCGCCCAAACCCTTCACGGCCACGATGCAACCCAAATGGAGGGCGTCCACCGCGCGCTGGAGGGCCTCCCCGCGGACGGCCATGGCCGCCCCCTGGCCGTCCCAAAATTCCAGTTGGGGGCCGCAAACAGGGCAGGCGTTGGGTTGGGCCTGGAACCTGCGGTCGGCTGGGTCCTCGTATTCGGCCCTGCATTGGGGGCACATGGGGAAATGCATCATGGACGTGGGGGAACGGTCGTAGGGCAGTTTTTCAATGATGGAAAAACGGGGTCCGCAGTGGGTGCAATTGGTGAAGGGGTAAAGATGGCGCCGGTTTTGGGGGTCGAGGATATCGGCCAGGCAGTCCGGGCAGGGGGCCAGATCGGGCAGGATCAGGACGGTTTTGGCGCCGGTGTCGTGGCTTTCCAGGATGCGGAAATCCCCGTAACCCTTGGGCGGAAGAAGGTGGGACTCAAGGCTTTCCAGTTGGGCGAGGGCCGGCTTTTCGGTTTGAAGCAGCCTCCGGAATTCCCGAAGAGCCCAGAGATGTCCCTCGACTTCGATTTCCACGCCTTGGGGGCCGTTGAGGACGAAACCGTTCAGGCCCAGCTCGGTGGCCAGGCGGTACACAAAAGGACGGAAGCCCACGCCTTGGACTACGCCGCGCGCGTTTATCTTCAACAACCGGTATTCGCGCAGGGGCGGCCGGCCGGAAATAAAAACCAGGGGCAGGTTCTTCATGGCGAAACCTTGGAAAAGCGTTCCGGCGCGGGATTCAGCCGGGCCGGGTTTTGGGTTCGGGAAAAATTTTCCATTGTCTTGCCTTTCCCGGCGTAAACCGGTTCACTGTGTGTTGTAAAAGACTTTTGCTTTCTACGTGGCTTCGGCGAGCCGCACGTCCACCTTATCGCCTTTAACCGTGGCTACCTTCAGGGAGCCGCAGAAATGGCAGGTAGGCATGTGGTGATCCTCCACCGGCCCGGCTTTTCCGCAATTCCCGCACCGGACTTCCATGGCCTCCTCCGAAAAGCGGAGTTCCACGCCTTCCAGGCGGGTTCCCTTGGTGAGGAGGCCGAAGTGCAGCAGAACGCTGTCCCTTTCCAGGTGGAAGACTTCGCCGACCGTGATTTCCACCCATTGGGGCTTGGTTTGGGGATGCCGGTTTAGCTCCTCCAGTACGGATTGGACGATTTGTTCGGTGAATTTATGTTCATGCATGGACGGCCTCCCGAAAAGGTTCACTCCGGGCCCTTTCGGACCCGGCAAGGCCCGCGCCGGACGGCTGGAGGCCGCCAAGACCGCGGTGAAAAAGTGGGAAATGGATATAAATCATGAAACTCCTTTGGCTTAAAACCTGTCCTTGCGACGTTGCGGGGCCTTGCTTCGGTCCCGCTCGGATGGGGGAGCGGTGTTTTCCAGCCATTCCCGAATAAGGCCGACCGCCTGTTCAATACACCTTCCGGTGGAAGGCGAAAAGCCGTCGCCGAAGCCGAATTGTTCGGCGGGGATACGGCAGAGGTACAACTCCGGGCACCGGCCATAAAGCCGCCGGGAGAGGTGCAACAAAGTTTCGGGTTTCAAGTGATGGGTGGAGGCGGAAGGGGTGGCCTCCGACTCGAGGACCCGCTCCAGCCGAACTTCCGCGCCGCCCGGGGCCGCGTCCACGAACAAAACCCGCTCATAACCGCCCCATTCTTCCAAAAGTTCCAGGCCCAATTGTTGGGAAACCCGGGTTTCCAATCCCGGCAAGCCCAGGGCATCTAGGCGGCGGATGACTTCCCAGCCCGCTCCATCGTCCCCGCGGGTGGAGTTCCCGAATCCTAAAAGTAATATTTTGGAAAAGTCCATGGTTCTATCCTCAGCCTTTTGAGTTGGCGCGGTTGGGGGAGGTTGCCGGTTTGACTTTGGCGGCCGGAACGGGCGGGACGCCTTTTTCGGTCAAAGCCACGATACCGGGCAGTTGCTTGCCCTCCATGAATTCCAGGGAGGCGCCCCCGCCGGTGGAAATGTGCGACATCTTGGGGGCCAGACCCATCTGGGTGACGGCCGCTACCGAATCACCGCCGCCCACGATGGTGACCGCTCCCTTTTCCGAGGCTTCGGCCAGCAGCTTGGCGATGGCGAAGGTCCCCTTGGCGAAGGGCTCCATCTCAAAGACCCCCACGGGGCCGTTCCAGAA
>JAICXI010000241.1 GCA_025980505.1 bacterium
AAGAAAGGCATTGCCTTCCTGGTGGATGCGGCTCAAACCGCCGGTGTGGTGCCCATCGACGTGAAAGCCATGGGCATCGACTTCCTTTGCTTTACGGGGCACAAGGGCCTCATGGGGCCCCCCGGAACGGGCGGTCTGGCCGTATCGCCCCGGTGGAACCTGGATTCCTACCTGGAGGGCGGCACGGGCTCCAACAGCGACAAGGAAGAGCAACCCGCCCAGTGGCCGGACAAGTTCGAAAGCGGGACCCTGAACTATTGGGGCCTGGCGGGGCTGAAGGCGGCCGCGGAATTCCTCCTGAAGAACAGCGTGCAGGCGGTCCGGCGCAGGGAAGAGGCCTTGACCGCCCAGTTCCTGAAAGAAGTGGAAAAGATCAAGGGCGTTAAAATCCACGGCCTGCCGGCGGGATCGGAGAAGGAAAGGGTGGGGGTTGTTTCCCTCACGATCGAGGGCCGGGACCCTTCCGAGGTGGGCTATGAATTGGACGAGAAGTACGGCATCATGATCCGGGCGGGGCTTCATTGCGCGCCCCTGGCCCACCGCACCATCGGGACCTATCCCATCGGAACGGTGCGTTTCAGCTTCGGGTACTACAATACGCCCCGGGAAGTGGAGAAGGCGGTCATTGCCTTGAGGGAAATAACGAAGAGTTAACCACGAAGTCATCCGGGGCGCCCGGAACCACGAAGAACGGTTTTTTTAAAAACAATGAAGGACATTCCATCGTTCGGGTTTTCTGGGTGAACTTGGCGTCCGGGTGGTTCAATCTGGTTTGGAGTCGTTGATGAAAATCGGTGTTGCGATGAGCGGAGGGGTGGATTCCTCCACCGTGCTGGGACTGCTCCAGGAGCAGGGCCACGAGGTGGTGGGACTGACCCTCAAGATACTGCCTTGCGAGATCACGCCCGGCGAGAACGGCGCCGTGAAGGTGCAGGCCGTGGAGCCCAAGGGCCAGCGCTGTTGTTCGGTGGAGGACATCCAGGACGCGCGCGACGTGGCCTTGAAACTGGGAGCGCCCCATTACGTGAACGAAGGGCTGGACGTGTTCCGCGCCAACGTGGTGGACCGTTTCCTGGACGAATACGAGCAGGGAGTGACCCCCAATCCCTGCGTGGAATGCAACCGTTTCGCCAAACTGCCCCTCCTGCTGCGGCAGGCCCTGTCCTTGGGCTGCGAGAAGCTGGCCACCGGCCATTACGCCAAGCTGGACCAGGACCCGGCCACGGGGCGTTTCCGCCTCCGCAAGGCCGCGGACCCCGACAAGGACCAAAGCTACGTCCTGTACAAACTCACGCAAAAACTCCTGGCCCACCTACTGTTCCCCTTGGGCGACGTGACCAAGCCCCAGGTGCGGGAAACCGCCAAGCGCATGGGGCTCAACACGGCGGAGAAACCGGAGAGCATGGAAATCTGCTTCGTGACCCAGAGAAGCTACCGGGATTTCGTCAAGTTGCACCGGCCCCGCGCCTTCGTGCCGGGCGACATCGTGGACGTCACGGGGAAGGTCCTGGGGCGCCACGAGGGGATCGCCGGCTACACCATCGGCCAGCGCAAGGGCCTGGCCTTGTCCGGCGGGCCTTACTTCGTCGTGGAATTGAACCCCGCCACCGCCACGGTGGTCGTGGGCCGGGAAGAAGACACCTTCGTCAGGGAGTTCCGCGTGGCGGAGATGAATTGGGTGGCCTGGGAGCCCCCCGCCGGGCCCCGGGAAGTGCTGGCCAAGATCCGTTACCGATCGGTGGAACAGCCCGCGGTGATTTATCCCGAGGGCCCCCAGCAGGTCCGTGTGGTCCTGAAGGACCCGGCCCGGGCGGTCACGCCCGGCCAATCCACGGTCTTTTACGACGGGGACGCAGTGGTGGGCGGCGGCGTCATCCAGAAACCCTGACCGGCCTCCCGGGCCTGGAAAACTTATTTCCCGGCGCTTTCGCCGATTTTCAGGAAAGGGAAAACCTTCGGCCCTTGTTTTTCGTCCAAAGAAGCGGGGAGAATGGGTTGCCGATGGTCGCGAGGTTTTGGAGATGAAAAAAACAATCCTGGTTTTCCTGCTGGGGGGCATCTTCGCCCTTTTCCCCCTGGCTTGTTCCTATCAATCGGTCCCCTACAGGCCGGCCTATCACCCCTACGCCACGCCGACGGCCAACCCCACTTACGCCGTCCCCGCGCCCGCCTATAAAACCAGTTGGGGCACGGCCGGAGGGCCCAACGCCCTGGCCTTGGGCATGGGAACCACGGTTTACGTGGCGGAGGCCGACGGCACGGTGAGCCTGGTGGAGGTTTTTGACTCCGGCAACCCTTCCGCCCCCTTGGCCCAATGGACCGCCTACGGGTCCGTTCCCTTGGCCTGGCCCGCGGGCGTGGCCTTTAACGCCTCCAACGGCAACGTTTACGTAACGGACAACTTGAACAACGCGGTTTATGAGTTCACCGCCGGGGGGGCCACGGTGGCTTCCTGGACGGGTTATGGAAGCCAGCCTTTTGGGGGGCCCGAGGGGATCGTCGCGGACGCCTCCGGGAACCTTTACGTGGCCGATACGGGAAACAACGTGGTGGAGGAATTCACCGCCGCCGGCAGTCCCCTGCACCGCTGGGATGGGACCACCTCGATTCCCTTTTTCCAACCCAGCGCCGTGGCCCTGGATTCCTCGGGCAACGTGGAGGTGGCCGACGCGGGCGACGAATTGATCGACCTTTTCACGGCCGGAGGCGTTACCTCCCTCGGCCACTGGTCCACGGTCCCCAACGCGGACATCTTCGGGATCGCAGTGGACTCCGGCGGCAACGTTTACGCGGCGGACTACGGCGATGGCACGCCCAACAACGGCAACGGCCTCCTGGAGGAATACGACCCCAACGGCCACTTGATGGCGGTGTGGGGGAGCTCGGCGGGAACAAGCGCCTTCGGCCCGGACGGCGTGGCCCTTTCGGGGTCCGATGTCCTGGTGGCGGACTGGAACAACAACCTGATCCAGGTTTTTGGGCCTTGAAAAACCAGCCGGCTGGACCGGAATCAGGGCGGGTCCCGGGCCCGCCTGGGACCGTCACCTGGGCAAGGGGGGACCGGAGGCCCTTTGTTTTGGCCGCGATTTTTTAGTTCTCCCGGAAACCATAAAAGGTATAATTTGCCCCATGACTTCCAAAGGTTCTTTGGCCCATAAGGCCTTTTATTTCTTCCTGGCCCTGCAGTTGGCCGGGATTACCTGCCCGGCCTTCATTCCCAAGGCCCACGCCCTTTATTGGGAAGACGAGGGCGACGACAACAACAATCCGGATGAAACCAAGAGGCGGCCCGACCACTTCTCCCTCTTCGACTGGGTCGGGAGCCTCCAGCACGACTCCAAGCGCAACGATTACCGGGCCAAGGACAACCACGATAACGGGCCGGGGGTGAACGGAGGCGCGCGGACGCAGGTGATCCTGGCTTCGGCGGTGGTGGGATTGGCCGCCGGCCTATTTCTCTCCAGCGAATTCACCACCGATTCCAACAGCTTGTCCACCAACATGTTCGTCGGTGGCGCCTTGGGTTTGGGCGTCGGCATCGGTGTGGGGGCCCTCATCATGCCGGGGGATTACAACGTGGACCAGCAGGCGAAGGCCGATTTCCTGAAGGAGCGCCAAGCCTGGTCCCAGGACCCCACCCGGATGCGGATCGCCCAGTCCTTCCGTCCGGCGCCGGTGGCTTTTTCCCTCCAGTTTTAAGTCCGGATCATTCCCGCTTCACGGGCGAAGAGCTTCGCCTAACCCGGTTCAACCATTTCATTTTATGAAGGAGATTCCGTGCCCAGTTATATCCGCGTCAAATTGAAGCCCAAGGAAGAGGACCGGCTGTTGGCGGGCCATCCCTGGGTTTTCGCCAATGAAGTCGACGGCGCACCCAAGACCCTTTCCCCCGGCACGCTGGTGGAGGTCGTCACGGCCAAGGGGCGGCCGGTGGGGCGAGGCGTGGCCAATCCCACCTCCAAGATCCTCATCCGGCTCTTGATCCGCGGTTTTGAGCGGGAACTGGACGAGGCTTTCATCGCGGAGAAAGTCCGGGCCGCCCTCGGGCTGCGGCGGGAGTACGCGGCCCGGTACGGCACCGA
>JAICXI010000456.1 GCA_025980505.1 bacterium
CGTATTGAGATCCCTGACGGACAGGGCAAAGGAAGCGAGGGTTCCCTCCGGGTCCCGGAGGTCGTAGGCGAAACCCAGATCCAATCCCAGGCCCCTTCCATTTTGGCGCGACAAGCCGCCGGCCGTGGAAAGCGCCAGGTATTTCAAGTTGACGCCCAGGAGGAAATCCCGGGAGGCGGTCAGGGGCAAGGCCACGGTGCCCACGTAGGTCGTATTGGAAAAGCCGGAATGGGGGAAATCGGAATATTGCGAAAGTGCGAACACGGTCCCGTCCACGAAGGGGTAAAGGACGGAAGTGCTGAACCGCAGGTCGGTGGAGCCGGGCAGGTAACCCAGGCCCAATTGCACCATGGGAACGGTGGAACGGGCCGCACCGGCCGGGTTCCACTCAATGGCGTGGGTGCCTCCCACGACGGCCGCCACGGCGTCGCCCATGCTTAAACCATAGCTGTCTTCCTCCGGAAGGGGGCTCAGGGCGAAAGCGGTTTGGCTGAGGAATGGCACCATCCCGAAGGCGAGGATGGTTCGCAATAACTTGGAAGACAACTTATGTCTCCTGCTAAGCAAAGGGCCAGAGGCCCGGCATTTAAAGGTGTTGGGACCATTAATATATCACCCCAAGCCGGTACAAAGGGCTTTATTTGCGAGGGTTTAACCCTAAAAAACCCTGGAAAAATAAATGGGAATGCCGGTATGGAAGTCCGGGCCTGTTTCAGTTTGCATCGTCCCCTCCCTTGCTAAAGGGGGAAATTCAGTCTAGTGCATACGGTGGATGATGTCCCAAAGCGTGGCGATGAGGAATTTCTGGACGAAGACAATGGCCAGAATGGCGAAAACCGGGGAGAGATCAATTCCGCCCATGCGCCAAGGAGGGACGATCCGGCGGAAAGGCCTTAGGAAGGGCTCGGACACGGCCACAAGGAACCGCACCAAGCCGTTGTAAGGGTCGGCATTGACCCACGACAGCAGGGCGCGCACAAAAATGACGATCTCCAAGGCGCCCAAAAGCCAATCCAGGATATAAGCGACTGCCCCCAACAGGTTCGCGAGGACAAACATGACGGCGACTCCTTTTTTCAAGCATTTCAAAAACGGCGGCAAGGCACAATTTTATTGGAAATCCAGGATGATTCAACGGCCGGGAACTTTCGGTTTTTCATCACCGCTTCTTAGGTTTCTTCCCTTTCGGCGTCAAAAGCACCCACGTCCGCCGGTCCGTATCGATGTATTTTTCCGCGATCCGCCTCACGTCCGCGGCCGTCACCTTTTCGATCAGCTCGGGGAACCTTTCCACCAGGACGGCACCCTTGCCGGAAAGATCGTAACGGGCATAGGAATGGACCTGCGACCGGTTGGCCTGCAGCCCCATTTGGTAAAGGCCGACCATGTAGGCCTTGGCGCGTTTGAGCTCCTCGTCCGAGACGGGCCCGGCCACAAAGGACCGCAACACCTCCACCAAACCCCTCTTGGCTTCCTCCACTTTGGCCGGGGCGCAACCGATGTAAATTTGGTAGATCCCGGCCGAGGAAGCCGAGTCATGCGAGGCGAAGACGCTGTAGGCGAGGCTTTTTTTCTCGCGCAATTCGATGAAAAGCCTCCCCCCCATGCCGTTCAACAGGGTGTTCAGGACCCGGAAAGTGAAATATTCGGGCGAATGGAAGGAAGGGGCCCGGAAACCCAGGACCAGGCTCGCCTGCTGGCTTTCGTTTTGGATCTCCAGAATCCGCGGTTTCAAAACCGGTTCCCTGGGTTTTGCGTTCCGCCCCTTTCGGCCTTTCCCCGCCGCGGGCAAACGGGAATCCAGGAACGCCTTGAGTTCCGCCGCGTCGAAATCCCCCACCGCCACCCAGGTCAAGGGGCCTTCCAGCTGGCGTTGGTGCCATCGCCGGATGTCCCGCGCGGAAACCCTCCGGATCGTCTCCACCGTGCCCATGGGGCGGTGGGCGTAAGGCGTTCCGGCGAAGGTGAGCACATCGGATTCAAGGAGGGCGAATTCCGCCGGATCGTCCTTGAGGCGCTGGATGGCGGACACCTGCATTTTTTTCTCTTTATCCACCTCGGCCGGGTCGAAACC
>JAICXI010000143.1 GCA_025980505.1 bacterium
ACAGGTCCATATCCAGGGCGTTATGGTGGGTGACGAAGGGCTTGGCCGCGGCACCGCCCGGGATGGGGTGCATCATGGGCGTTTCCACTTCGAGGAAA
This sequence comes from bacterium, assembly GCA_025980505.1. Taxonomy (GTDB): domain Bacteria; phylum Oederibacteriota; class Muellerivitia; order Muellerivitales; family Muellerivitaceae; genus JAICXI01. The sequence continues at coordinate 99 of JAICXI010000143.1, forward strand.
CCCTTGCCGTCCAGGGTCCGGCGGATGGCGGCCACGACCTTGGAACGCGTTTCGAAGGTCTTGCGCACTTCCTCGTTGACGATCAGGTCCACGTAACGGTTCCGGTAACGGGCTTCCACGTCCGTCAAGCCGTGCCATTTCTCGGGGAGCTGGTGGAGCGACTTGCAAAGGACCTCGAAAGACTCCACGTGGATGCTGACTTCACCGGTCTTGGTCTTGAAGGGGAACCCCTTGACGCCCAGGATGTCGCCCAGGTCCAGCAGCTTGAAGACCTCGTAGGCCTTCTCCCCCACCCCGTCCTTGCGCAGGTAAACCTGGATCTTCCCCCTTGCGTCCTGGAGGTGGGCGAAAGTGCTCTTGCCCATGTCGCGGATGGTCATGAGCCGCCCGGCCGCCGACACTTTTTCCGACTCCCGGTGCTCGCCGGGCTGGAGCCCCTGGTGGCTTTCCAGGATTTCCCTGGAATGATGGGTGACCTCAAAGGCCGCCGAAGGATAGGGATTGATCCCCTTTTCCCGGAGCGCCTTCAGCTTGTCGAGGCGGACTTTCAAGAATTCGTTGAGTTCGGCCATGAGTTTCCTGTTCCCGGAAAAATGAGCCACCAGTATAACAAACGCCCCAAAGCGGCCGATAGGGGTTGGCCGTCCACTGACGGCCGCCCGCCAACCGCCGCCGTCCCTATTCCACCAACTTGGCCTTCAGGGCCGCTTCGATGAACATATCCAGGTCGCCGTCCATCACTCCGCTGATCATGGCCGTTTCCGCGTTGGTACGGTGGTCCTTGACCATCTGGTAGGGCTGGAAAACGTAGGAACGGATCTGGCTTCCCCACTCGATTTTCTTCTTGGAACCGGCCACCTTGGCCATTTCCTGGTCGTGCAGGTCCTGGTAGTACTGGAAGAGGCGGGCCTTCATCATCTTCAGGGCCTGTTCCTTGTTTTGCAATTGGGAACGCTGGGTCTGGCAGGCCACGATGATTCCGGTCGGGATATGGGTCAGCCGCACGGCCGTTTCAACCTTGTTGACGTTCTGGCCGCCCTTGCCGCCTGAACGGAAGGTGTCGAACTTGATGTCGTCCCATCGGAGCTCGAACTCGACGTCCTCCACTTCGGGCATGACGTCCACGGAGGAAAAGGAGGTGTGGCGGCGCTTGTTGGCGTCGAAGGGCGAAATCCGCACCAGGCGGTGGACCCCCTTCTCCACCTTGAGGAAGCCGTAGGCCCAGGGCCCCTTGACGAAAAGGGAGACGGACTTGATGCCGGCCTCCTCCGCCACCTGGTAATCCAGGGTCTCGACCTCGTAACCCTTGGACTCCATCCAGCGCAGGTACATGCGCAGAAGCATGGAGGCCCAATCCTGGCTTTCGGTGCCGCCCGCCCCGGGATGGATGGAAACGTAGGCGTTGTTGAAATCGTACTTGCCGGTGAAGTTGCGCTTGAGCTCGAAATTGCGGAAGTCGACCTCGAACTTCCGGTGGCTCTGCTCCATCTCGGCCACCAGGGCCGGGTCGTGCTGTTCCTTGAGCAATTCGTGGCAAGTGAGAAGGTCGTGGTATTGCTTTTCGAAGTCCCGCACCAGGGCCAGGGTATCCTTCAACCGGGCCAGTTGCGAGGTCACTTCCTGCGCGGCCTTGGGGTCGTCCCAGAAATTCGGTTGGGTGGTCTGGGCCTCAAGCCGTTCTATTTCCCGCTGGACTTGAGCGGGGTCAAAGATGATCCCTCACTTCGGTAAACTTTCTCTCCAGAGACTTGACGTCCAATTCGAACAACGCCAATCCCATCACCGCCCTTTCGAAAGTAAAGTTGTGGGTTGAAGTCCCGGATGCCGGTGGATGGATTGTTTCCCATCCGGTTTCCCGGCGTAAATCCCCGCCCACTTCAAGCGGCGGACCGCGGACTCCGAACCGATCCGGGAGGACACTTTATAAGACGGACAACTCAATTTCACTAATAAAATGGCCCGTTTTAATTGACAGCCGCCAGACCCTACTCTAAACTTCTTGAAAATCCGCTTGGAACGCCTTTCTCCGGCATCTTTAACGAAGGAACCCCATGCTTATCTCGTGGAATTGGCTCAAAAAGTACGTTCCGGTCCAAGAACCCGTCGAAACCGTCTTATCAAGCCTGGTCCACGCCGGCGTATCGGTGGAAAAAGTCCGACACCTGGGCAGGGACATCACCCACGTGGTGGTGGCCGAACTTTTGTCCGTGGAAAAGCACCCCCAGGCCGACCGGCTTTCCCTGACCCGCGTTTCGGACGGTACGGAAACCTACCAGGTCGTTTGCGGCGCCAAGAACATCGCCCCGGGTCAAAAGGTTCCACTCGCCAAGGTGGGGGCCCTTCTGCCGGGCAATTTCGAGATCAAGGCCGCCAAAATCCGGGGCGTGGAGTCCTTTGGCATGCTTTGCTCGGCCAAGGAACTGGGCCTGGCGGAGGACGCCGAAGGCATCCTGATCCTCCCGCCGGAAGCCCCCGTCGGGAAGGATTTCCTGGAATATGGGGGCCTCCCCGATACCCTTTTCGAGCTGGAAATCACGCCCAACCGGGCCGACCTCTTAAGCCACCTGGGCGTGGCTCGGGAAGTGGCGGCCCTTTTCCACAAGGATGTCCAGCCCCCCAAGGCGGGAAAGGCCCCGGAAGGCGCCACTCCCGTTTCGAAATTGGCGCGCCTCTCCGTCGAGGCCAAGGACCTGTGCCCCCTTTACACCTGCCGCGTGATCGAAGGCGTCCGGATCGGCCCTTCCCCCCGGTGGCTGTCCCAAACGCTGGAGCGACTCGGCCAGCGCTCGATCAACAACATCGTGGACGTGACCAACTACGTTCTCCAAGAAATGGGCCAACCCCTCCACGCCTTTGACTTGGACGAACTGCACGGCCGTCAAATCGTCGTACGTCGGGCGGCCCCCGGGGAAAAAATCCCCCTCTTGGACGACACGACGCGGGATTTAAAGGAAAACATGCTGGTGATCGCCGACGCGGACCGGCCGGTGGCCCTCGCGGGAATCATGGGAGGGGGCAATTCCCAGGTCACCGGCAAGACCCAAAACATCCTGTTGGAATCGGCTTTGTTCCTGCCCGGCAGCGTGCGGAAAACCGCCCGCCAGTTGGGAATCTCCACCGACTCTTCCTACCGTTTCGAGCGGGGCGTGGACCCGGAGGGCGTGAAAGCCGCCCTGGAAAGGGCGGCCTCCCTGATCGTGGAATTGGCCGGCGGCAAAATGGCCCCCGGTATCGGCGAAGCATCCGCCCCGGACTTGAAACCCCCGCCCCTTTCCTACCGTCCCCAGCGGGCCAACGCCCTCCTGGGGTTGGAATCGCCCGCTCCGGCCCAAATCGCCATCCTGAAGGCCCTGGGGTGCGGGGTGAAAGGCGCGGCGGACTCCAAGACCCTCGAGGTCCAGCCTCCCTCCTACCGGTTGGACCTGACCCGGGAAATCGACCTGATCGAGGAAATCGCCAGGATGACCGGCTACGACAAAATCCCTTCCGCCGCGCCCCCTATTCCCTCGGACCTGTTCCAGATCGAATCGGGAGTGCCCTTTGAAAAGGAAATCCGATTTGTCTTTCACCAGGCCGGACTGTACGAGGCGGTCGGCTCCACCTTCTTGCCCGCCGACTTCCCCCAGAAGCTCAAGTTGGCGGAAAACCACCCTTTGCGCCGCTTCCAGGAAGTGACCAACCCCATCGCCGACGACCAGCGGGTCTTGCGGCCCACCTTGCTTCCGTCCCTGCTGGCCGCCGTGCAGTTGAATCTTTCCCACCAGTTGGAAAGCGCCTATCTTTACGAGTTGAACAAGGTTTTCAGTCCCGGCCCCGCCGACCTTCCCGTCGAGAAACCCCAGGCGGCGGCCGTCCTGGCGGGAATGGCCCCCGGCGCCGGATGGACCCATCCCGAAAGGGAAGTGGATTTTTACGATATCAAGGGCCTGGCGGAAGACCTGGTTTCCCAAGCCCGCTTGACCGGCGTCCAGTGGGAATACGGCCAAGGGGGCGCCCCTTACGGAGGGGCGCCGACTTTCCAAGTCAAGGATTCCCAGGGAAACCTGCTTCTTTGGGGCGGCGCGGTCCATCCCAAAGTCCTTAAGGAATATGACATTTCCACGCCTTGCTTCGCCCTCGAGGTGGAGTTATCCGCCTTGAAAAAGGTCTCCCGCCGTTCGGCCAGCTATACCCCCCTTCCCAAATTCCCGGGGGCCTGGAGGGACATTGCCCTGGTGGTTCCCGATGGTGTAACATCGGCACAGGTTGTGGCCGCCATCGAGGAGCAGGGCAAGCCGGAGCTGAAAAAAGTCCTCTTGTTCGACCTCTACCGGGGGCCCCATCTTCCTTCCGGCTTCCGCAGCCTCGCCTACCGCCTTCAATTTTTGAACGAGGAACGCACCTTGACCGATCCGGAAGTGGCCCAAAAGGTATCGCGAATCGTGGATCACTTGAAATCGAGGTATGCCATTGCCCTCCGATGACCTCTTCAGCCAATCCCAAGGCTCCCCTGCCCAATGGGAAGGCCTGGAAAGCCGCATCAACCGCCTCCTGGAGGGGATCGTTCAGTTGCGCACCGCCAACGCCCAACTGATGAAAGAAAACGTCATTTTAAAGAACCAATTGAAGGACCTGTCCGATGGTTCCAACGGCTCCTCCGAGGAAACCCTGAAACTGCGCAGGCAATACGAAGAAGCCGTCCAGGATTTGAGGCAAATGAGGCAGAACCTGCAGCGTTTGGAAGGCCTGGCCGCCGAACTCAAGCTGGAAGGATCCTGAACCACGAAGGCACAAGGGCACGAAGTTCATTTAAAGAGGCTGTGACAAATTCAAAAAACAAAGGGCTCGGAGCCGCCGAGGCGCCCTGCCCGCCAATGAGGCTCAAAGGATAAGATTTTCGGTTTCTTTCAGCCTTTCTGGTTTTCATCGTTCTTGGTTGTGCAAAAGTTATCGTTGGGCGCTCTAAAGATTTATTTCTCAGTCAAGGACCAAAGAAATGTTTCAGCCCCGCCAATCCCGTTCCAATCCGGATGATTTGAAGGACCGCCTTCCACTTCTTTCTTCGCGCCTCCGTGTCTTCGTGGTGGAAGTGGCGCCATGACCGAAAAAAAAGCCGTCACCGTCACCATCTATGGCAACGAATACACCTTGAAGGGCGAGGCCGATCCCCAGTACATCCTCGAGTTGGCCAAGTTCGTGGACGCCAAAATGAACGAGATCGGGAAAAAATCGTCGGCACCGGCCGCCAAGGTGGCCATCCTGGCTTCCATGAACATCGCCGACGAGCTGCATCGCCTGGAAAAGTCGAAGGTGGAAAACCTGAAACTCATCGAGACTCTGGAAAAAAGCCTGCTGGAAATGAAGAAGGCTTCCGACGGCTCGTTGAAACACACCTTGGAGCTCAAGGAACAGTCGGACCGGCTCAAGGGTGAAGCCGTCGAAGCCCTTAAAAAGCTCGAGGACGCCCAACAGGCGGCCCGGGACTCCGAATCCCTCAAGGCCGAAACCGGCTGGCTCTCGTTAACCGGTCTGTTCTGGCTCCACGAGGGCGCCAACTCCTTTGGGAAAGATCCCGGCAACGAGATCGCCCTCGACGACGGACCGGCGCATGCCGGCGTTTTC
>JAICXI010000211.1 GCA_025980505.1 bacterium
AGCTGATCCGCCGCAAGACCGCGGGTTCCATCAACTTCACGGCCAGCCACAATCCCGCCCAGTACCAGGGCCTTAAGTTCAACGGTTCCGACGGCGGCCCCGCGCCCGTGCAGGTCACCCTGGCGCTGGAAGCGTTGGCCGAAACCATCGGCTCCAAGGGCGAGAAAATCCCCGAGATGCCCTATGACCAGGCCCAAGCCAAAGGCCTGGCAGTTCCCATCGATCCCAAAGAGGAATACTTCAAGCGCATCCGCGGGATCGTGGACTTCGACAGCCTCAAGAAGGCCCGCCTGCGCATCGTGGCGGACCTCATGCACGGCAACGGCCAGGGCTACCTGGATGCACTCCTTCAGGAAGGGGGCGTCAATGTGAAGACCCTGCACGCCAACCGGGACCCGCTTTTCGGGGGCCGCCACCCCGAACCGGGCCCCGCGGAGCTCGTCGAGGCCATCCAACTGGTGCGAAGCTGGCCCGCCCATTTGGGCCTGGCCAACGACGGCGACGCGGACCGCTTCGGCATCATTGATTCGGACGGAACCTACATCACGCCCAACGAGGTGCTGGCCATCCTTTTCGACCACTTGTTGAAAACCCGCGACTGGAAGGGCTGCGTGGTGCGAACCGTGGCCACCACCCACTTGATCGACGCCATCGCCAAGGCCCACGACGTGCCCCTGAGGGAAACGCCCGTGGGGTTCAAGTACATCGCCGAGATCATGGCCAAGGAACCCATCGTGATCGGCGGCGAGGAATCGGGCGGGCTCACCGTGCACGGCCACGTCCCGGAAAAGGACGGCATCCTGGCCTGCCTGCTGATGGCCGAGGTCGTGGCCCGGGAAGGGAAGAACCTTTCCTCGGTCTTGAAGGCCCTGCATCAGCAATACGGCGCCTATTACGGCGACCGGTTGAACTTGAAGTTGCGGGAAGGGTTGAAGGAAGTCATGACCGCAAAGCTCAAGGACAACCCGCCCTCGGAAATCGCGGGGCGGAAGGTGGCCGAGATCGTGCGCAAGGACGGCACCCAGTTCCTCCTGGAAGGCGGCGAATGGCTGATGGTTCGGTTTTCGGGTACCGAGCCCCTGATGCGCTGTTACATGGAAGCCCGCACGCCGGAGGGGCTGGAAAAACTGCGGGTCGCGGGCCGGGAACTGACGCAGGTTTAAGGGCCTCCGGGCGGGGCTTTCCCTCTTTTCCTTAGGGAGAACAATGCTTCAAATCCCGCTGGCCAACGGCCGCGAAATGCCGGCCTTGGGGCTCGGCACCCGGGACCTGTGCGGCGGCCGTGGGGGAAGCCCTGAAATTAGGCTACCGGCACATTGATAAGGCGGAGATGTACGGTAACGAGGAAGAAATCGGGAAGGCGCTCAAAGCCCCGGGCGCGCCCCGGCGGGAACTTTCCTCACCACCAAGGTTTGGACCAGCCACCACCGCGCCAAGGGTTTTAAGAAGGCCGCGGAGGATTCCCTGAGGCGCCTGGGCCTTTCCTGCCTGGACCTGATTCTCATCCATTGGACCAAGCCCGCCATCCCCCTGCCCGAGACCCTGGGGGCGCTTTGCGGATTGGCCGGGGAAGGAAAGGCCCTGTCGGTGGGGGCCGCCATTTCCCCCTGTCCCTCCTGAAAGAAGCCGTTTCACTGGCCCCGGTCCCCCTCGCCTGCAACCAGGTTTCCTTCTGACTCACGGAAAACCGCGACGACCTTTTGGCTTATGCCCGCGCTTCCGGCATCTCCCTTTGCGCTTACAGGCCCCTGGGACGGGGGGGCTTTTTGAACCATCCCCGGCTCCTTGAAGTGGCGAAGAGGCACGGGAAAACCCCGGCACAAGCCGCCTTGCGGCGGCTCCTCCAACAGGAAGGCGTGGCCGCCATCCCCAAGGCCAGGGGGGCCGAACATTTGAGGGAAAATTCCGGAATTCTTGATTTCAGCCCCGCGCCCGACGACCTTTCCCGATTGGCGGCTCTTCAAAATGAAGCGGGGGGAGGCTTTCCAGCCCTTTTGGCGGTAAGATGAATCCTTTATCTCCGCCGCTATCCAAACCCGCCGGGTTATTGCCGAAAACCGACGGTTGATCGCCAGAAAGAAACCCGCCATGGATGGTTTGAAAACCAACCGCACTCAAAATCATCCGCTCCTTTTCGGCTTGGGTTGCCTGTTTCTCTTTTGCCCCGGCTCGCCCACCTTCCGCGACCGTGGAAACCAACCGGTCCCCGCTTGCCCTTGCGCCGACCGGATTCTCCAGGCCTACGCCCGGCTACCCCTGGCCTTTGAGCCCAACGTGGGCCAAACCGACCCCGCCGTCTTGTTCCTGGCCAGGACGGGGGGGTTCAACCTCTATCTCACGTCCCGCGAAGCCCTGTTCGCCCTCAATCCCAGGAGACTTCCCCGGTTCCCCCAAGATCCCGGCCTTTCCCCGGCACCCCGCCCCGAAGCGGTGCGCATGCGGCTGAAAGGGGCTTCCCCCGATTGCCGCGCCGAAGGCCGGGAAAAACTCCAGGGTCAAAGCAACTACCTGACGGGAAGGGACCCTTCCCGCTGGAAAACCGGCGTGCCCCGTTACGGAAGGGTCCGGATGGGGGAAGTTTATCCCCATATCGACCTGGTTTATTACGGGGGCCCCCGAGGCCTGGAATACGACTTCATCGTCAGGCCCGGAGGGGACCCCCGGGCCATCCGCCTGGAATTCCAGGGCCCCGGGAAGATCCGTCCCGCCCCGGGAGGGGCGCTTGAACTGGGAGAAGCCCGGTTGGAACTTCAACTGCCCCAGATCTACCAGGAAGGGCCCGGAGGAAGGGTGCCGGTTGGGGGGCGTTTCACCCGCAAGGGGGAAGAGGTCGGTTTTGAGGTGGAAGGCTACGACCGCAACCGGCCCCTGGTCATCGATCCGACGGTAATTTATTCCACCTTTGCCGGCGGGAATTTTCCGGCCCTGCACAACGAATTGGCGGGATTCGCGGTGGATCGGTTGGGCAACGGGTACCTGGTGGAAAGCTACGGTTCCGCTTTTCCAACGACCCCGGGCGCCTATCAGGCCGCCTTGAAAGGCACTGAAAACGTGGCGGTCTGCAAACTCGACGCGTCGGGTTCGGCGCTGGTCTACGCCACTTACCTGGGCGGGTCCGGCACGGATTTGGGGAAGGCCTTGGCGGTGGATGCCGCGGGCGACGCCTATGTGACAGGATACACAAATTCCCCGGATTTCCCGGTGACCCCCGGGGCCTTCCAGGCCGCCTTGAAAGGGGCCAGGAACGCCTTCGTCACCGAACTCAACGCCGGCGGCACGGGCCTGGTTTATTCCACTTACTTGGGCGGCGGCGGTTTTGACGCCGGATCCGGGATCGCGGCGGACGCTTTTGGCGACGCCTTTGTAACCGGGTATTCGTCCTCCGTTGATTTTCCGGTGACGCCCGGGGCCTTCCAGGCCGCCTTAAAGGGCGCGTCCAATGTCTTTGCGGCCAAGCTCAATCCGGCCGGCACGGCCCTCTTTTATTCCACTTACCTGGGCGGGAGCGGAAACGATTTGGGAACGGCGGTCGCGGTGGACGCCGCGGGTGACGCTTTCCTGACGGGATACACCAATTCCGCGGATTTCCCCGTGACGCCCGGGGCGGTCCAGCCCGCGCTGTCGGGGGTGGTCAACGTCTTTGCCGCCAGGCTCAGCCCGGCCGGTTCGGCGCTTTTTTATTCCACCTACCTTGGAGGCCGCGGGGACGACCGCGGGTCGGCCATCGCCTTGGACGCCTCCAACAACGCTTATTTGACGGGGTTCACTTCCTCGGCCAATTTTCCCGTGACGCCCGGCGCCTTTCAAACGCTTTTGGGCGGGGCCCAGAACGCCTTTGTTTCCAAGCTTAACCCGACGGGCACGGGCCTGGCTTATTCCACCTACCTGGGGGGCAACGGAACCGACGCGGGCCTGGGGATCGCGGTGGACGCGTCGGGAGGGGCCTACGTGGGAGGCCAAACTACCTCCAACAATTTTCCCCTGACCGCGGGCGCCTTTCGAGCCACTTTGGGTGGGGCGGGCGACGCCTTCTTCACCCTCTTCAACCCGTCCGGAACGGCCCCGGTTTATTCAACCTATTGGGGAGGAACGGCCGCGGAAGATGACGGGGTTTTTCTCGCGCTGGACCGGTCGGGCGCGGTTTACCTGGCGGGGTCCACTTACTCGGCCGACTTTCCCACCACGGCCGGCGCCTACCAAAGCGCATTGAACGCCGCAACGGAGGACCTCTGGGTGACCAAATTGGTTTTTCCGACTCCCACGCCCATTCCCCGGCCCACGGGCACGCCCACCCCTTCCTGCGTGACCCGCGTGTGGCCCGATCCCTTCAATCCGCAATACGCGGTGAACGGCTTGATGAAGTTCGACTGCGTGCCAACGGGAGCAACGGTCAGCATCTACACCGTGGCCGGGGAAG
>JAICXI010000055.1 GCA_025980505.1 bacterium
CAACTGCAAACTGACGCCAATTACATGGTTCCGAGGTTTCTTATTCCCGATGAATGATCGCCAAGCTTCATCCGGTTCACAAGGCCAAGGGCGGCAACCGTTAATCTTTTTTTAGGGAGCAGACCAAGGGGCTAGACCAACGTTCAACATTTTTCCCGCTCGATTTTCCCCCAAAACTATTACTTTGACAAAACGGGTTAAAAAGGCAGTCGTAATAATGAGAACCTCAGGGGTAAAGTCAAAAGGGCCGCCCCTGAACCTCTTCCCCCTCAGGGCATGCTCCGTTTTCCACTAAAAATGACTATCTATTTCCCCCTTGAACGCCTAACGTATAGGCCGTTTTGCGATATCAAGGCTCCACGGGGCCAAAAGGAAATGACAATGGATATAGTAAATAGCAACCCCCAGGGAACTGCGCCTGTATCGGCATCCGTTCCAGCACCGGTGGCGAGTATCCCGGAAGCCGCAGCCGCTCCGGCCGCTGCCACTGCCCCGGCTGCTGCCCCGGCCCCGACAGCCGCTCCGGCCGTAGCCGCCGCGCCGGCACCGGTTGCCGCCCCTAAGGGAGTCATTCACCAAACGAAGGGAACCACGCCTGGCGGGTGGAACCGATTCGCCGGATACAAGCCCGGTGACGGAAAGAACAAAAAAAATGACCGCCGGGAAGGTTCAAAAGGCCGTGGACGGTAGCGCGGAACAAAGAGCCCGGCTGATGGATCGGTTTTGAGGAAAAGGGTGGTTTGGGAATGGAAGACGTTCTTCTCTACATCGCAGCTTACTTACTGGGCACGGTCCCGATGGGGAAACTGCTCAAGGGTCGAAAGTTTCCCAAAAAATCCGCCGCCTGGTTCCGGTTGTCCCTGGACCTGCTCAAAGGCGCGGCGGCCGTAACCCTGGCCCGCGCGGTTTCCCCCACCGACGAGCCGGACTGGGTCCTGGCCGGTTTCCTGGCCATCCTGGGGGACCGGTTCCCCTTCCATTCCAAGTTCAAGGCCGACCCCGCCTTTGGGACGACCCTGGGGACCTTCGCCGCCTTGATCGGCTGGCTCTTAACCCGCTGATTAAAATCAGCACGGATTGAAGGGAGGGCCTTGATGCCGTCGTGCCTGGGCTGTGGAAGCGAAATGAAAGAGGTTTCCCGCAAGGCCATCAAGGGCAAGACGCCCGCGGAGCGTACCAACCATAAGGTCCTGTACCAATGCCCAAACGGGAAGTGCGGCGAAAAGGGAAAACTCAAAGGGTTCCTCGACGACGGGATGATGGTCATCCCCTTGCCCGACGGGGCCTGAATTTTTTCCGCCCCAGGAACGCTCCAAAACGCCCCTTATCCCTGATGAAATAACAGGTTCTCCATTTGAGGCTGGGTTCGGTTTTGCCGAACGCTTCGGCCTCAAGAATGGTGGAGAATGCGCCCATCGGCGACTTTGTGAAGCACGCTGGAGATGAAGGTTTGGTAGGGCACACCCTCTTCCATCGCCTTAAGCTGGATGGCCTTTAAGTCGTATTCCGAAATCCTGATGTTGACCCGGCGATTTTTCTTCAACGTTTCGCGGGCATAAGCCTCGTAGATTGGAAGGGGCCATGACCTCCACTAACCCTCCTGATTGGATGCTCCAAAGGATTATTTCAAAGGAAACACCCCTTTCTCGTATCAGCTTCTCGTTTTTAGAGGGGTCCCCGGAGTAAGCGGCCATGTGCCAACTTTTTCCCATTGTGTGCCTTTTGGCAACAGTTGCGCCCTGGACCGGGGCAGGAAAAGGGATGATTTGATCGGGCGGCGAGGCGGCGCCCCAACTGGGCTTCCCTGCCGCGGACGATTGAGCCGCAGGATCTTCCATTTACCCGGCAACTATATTTCCAGGCGAGGTATCTATTGGGGGGAAAAGCGCCTAGGATGGCCCGTCGCTCAATCCGCTCAAAGGGGACGGTCATGACAAAGTTAAAGGGGCCCAAGAAGCCCAAGACGGAATTTACGGTGAAGCGCATCGAGCGGAAGAAGACCCGCCACTTGACCGGTTCGGCCTTGGTGGAAGCCATGGCGAAGATTGCCGCGTCCAAGAGAACCCACGCCTAAGGGCGGCCTCGAGCCGCCTTCTTTTTTTCGGCCGGTCCCCCGCCGATAAAAAAAAGCCCGTTCGTTTCCGTCCGGGCTTGTTCGGCAGCCACAAAAAAAGGCGCTTGCGCGCCCGTGGGTCTACTTTCTTTTTTTCTTCTTGGCCGGCTTCTTGACAGCTTTCTTCGCCATTTGAACCTCCTTCAATACTGAACGTGCTTTTATCGTAGCACGGGCCTCCCCGAAAAATGGTTATATCTTGGCGGGGGCGCCTCCGCCGAAAAGAATTCGGTTGCTTTCCTGGGGAAAAAAGGGGTGGAAATAAAAAAGCCCCGGAGCGTTTGCCCCGGGGCTTTTTGAACCGGCCTTGATTAGATCTTGACGACGTTCTCGGCCTTGAGTCCCTTGTCGCCGCGGGTGACGTCAAACTCAACGCGGTCGCCCTCGTTCAACGATTTATAACCCTCGCCTTGAATGGCCGAATGGTGCACAAATACGTCCTCACCACCGTCCTGGGAGATAAAACCGAAACCCTTCTCGTTCTTGAACCACTTCACTGTACCTTGAGCCATTTTATAAAAACCTCATCTTTTCCTAAAAATTGAACAACACCCGTCGGGCTTTCAAAGCCCCGAAAGGAGTACCTATCCTACAGGGATTGGGGGGAATAGGTGAAAAATCGTTTCCCCCGGCCGGAAGAAGTTGGAAAAGGCCTATTTTGTCGGGTTTCCAAGGCCCTGGGGCGCGTTATTTCCACGGGATAAATCCCATTCCCCGGACCAAAGGCGTATCCTGGGTGGGAACGAAAATTCGAACTGAAGGGATGCCGAATGCAAATCAATGATGTCGATCTGGGAAAAATTGTCCAGCTGCCCGTGAGGCCCGAGTGGGGTTTGGGAATCATCAGCAAAATCGAGAGCCGCTTCGCTTATATCATTTTCCGCAACACCGAGGAAAAGGCCGCCAAGAAATACTTCCGCTCCGAGAACCCCTTGACCTTGGCCAAGGATCAGGACCAATTGGACCTCAACAAGCGGGCCCGCGCCAAGAACAAGAAAGTCCGCCCCAGCTTTTCCGCCCAACCGAAGAAGGAAGTCAAAGCCCATGCCTAAGGGGGCGCCTTCGGGCCCCCTTCCCCATGGCCGGCCGGGATGAACGAGCGGATCGCCGTGCGGATCGGGAAAAACATCCGGAAGCGGCGGCTTGAAAAAGGGCTCAGCCAGTCCCTTTTGGGGGACCTGGCCCATATCCCGGTTTCTTATATCCGGGACACCGAGAACGGCTCCTTAAGCGTCACCCTGGTACGCGCCCATAAGATCGCGGGCGCCCTGGGATGTGACGTTTCGGAATTGTTCATGGGCGTGGAGACCTGAGGTTTCCCTTCAAAACACCGCCTCCAACACCGAGGCACAAAGCCTGAAAGAAAGCCTTCCCCTCGCCCATCCCCGTTGTCTTCGAGAGGCTTCCGGTTGGACTTGGGGTTCCGCCCTTTCCTCAGGATTTCGGAATCGACGAATCCACCTGGTCGCTCCAACCGAGGATACCCCCCGCCACGTTGACCAGGTTGGTGAACCCCTGCTGTTTCAGGAAGTTGATGGCCTTCTGGCTGCGCATGCCGCTCTTGCAATGCACCACGATCTCCTTGCCCTTGTACTTGTCCAGTTCATGGAACCGGTTGGGCAACTGGGATAGGGGGAGGAGGGCGGCTCCCTCGATGTGGGCGATGTCCCACTCGTTGGGCTCGCGTACGTCGATGAGCGCGAAATCCTGTTTCTCGTCCATCTTGACCTTCAGTTCCAGGGGCGTGATCTCGTCCTTCCCTTTCACTTGGACCTCCTTGGTCTGGGTATCCTCCACCTTCATGCCGCAGAACTGCTCGTAGTCGATGAGTTGGGTGATGGTCTTGTTGGGGCCGCAGATGGGGCAGGTCGGGTCCTTGTGCAGCTTGAGGGTACGGAACTGCATATCCAGCGAGTTATAGATGACGAACTTGCCGATGGCGGGCTTGCCCGCGCCCGTGATGAGCTTGATGGCTTCCGTGGCCTGGATGGCGCCGATCGTCCCGACCATGGCGCCCATGACGCCGCCCTCGGCACAGGACGGCACTTCCCCCGGTGGGGGCGGCTCGGGGTAAAGGCAGCGGTAGCAGGGGCCCTCGGGCGTCTTGAAGACCGTCACCTGGCCCTCAAAGCGGAAGATGGAACCATAAATGTTGGGCTTGCCCTGCAGCACGGCCGCGTCGTTGGTGAGGTAGCGGGTTGGGAAATTGTCCGTGCCGTCGATGATCATGTCGTAATCCTTGAGGATGCCCATGATGTTGTCGCTCTTCAAGGCCACGGCGTAGGTGTTCACCTTCACGTCCGGGTTCAGGGCCTTAAGCCTCTTGGCCGCCGCTTCCACCTTGAGCTTCCCCACGTCCTCGGTGGTGAAAAGCACCTGGCGCTGCAGGTTGGAGGCATCCACCGTGTCGAAATCCACCAAGCCGATGGTACCCACGCCGGCCGCGGCCAGGTAAAGGGAAACGGGACAACCCAGGCCGCCCGCCCCCACCACCAGCACGCGGGCTTCCAGCAGCTTTTTCTGGCCGGTGACGCCCACTTCCGGCAGGAGGATGTGGCGGGTATAGCGCTTGATTTGGTCCTGGCTTAAGTTCATTTGGTTTCTCCCCTGAAATAAATCGGCATAGGCTTAGCAGGTCAAAATAGGAAGGTCATGATACGAGGGCAAGAAGGCCGAATCAATATGAACCAACGGTCAACGGGGGACTAAAAGAACCAAAGCCAAAGCGAAGCCTCTCCGACGCGAAAAAATCAGGCAATGGGGGGAATTTGTTTAAATAAGCAGGACTTTCTTTGAGGCTTTTTGGCTTCCTGTCAGCTGTTGGTTTTAGCCGTTTGTTCGAGGTAAGTTTTCAGCATCCGGAGGGTTTCCAGGGTCCTCCGCCGGTGGGACCTCGCGCCCAGCCCCAGGGCGAAATAAACCCGGGCCAGGAAGCCCACCGGCTCCACCTTCATCCAATGGAAACCCACCCGGCAGCCGCCGTCCTCGGGGGTTATTTCAACCGCGGCCCGCCCCTTCAAGGGCTTTCCACCGTATTCCATATAGATGCGCCGGGGCGGTTCCAGGCCCGTGATGCGGAAGGAAAACAAGTAGGAAAAAAAAGGGCTTTTAACCCGGAAGCAGACCTTTTGGCCCACGAAGGCCCCGCCCCCCCCTTCCCAGGAGATCCCCATCCCCGGCCGCCACTTCAACCGCAAGGCCCAATCGGTCAGGGAAGCGTAAATTTGCTCCGGCGGGGCCTGGATCAAGAGGCTGTAGGTGGATTGCTGGTAGGAAGCCATGGATTTTCCTTTGGGCGGACCGGCCGGGCGCCTTCCCCTTGACGACGAGGATAGGATACTGGTACTTTATTTCAAGATGAAAACTATTCTCAACGAAACGAAACCCCGCGAATCCAGCGTCCCTTCCTCCGCCTCCTCCAAGCAAACCCGCGAACTGGTCTGCGAACTATGCCGCCATTTCTACAGCCTGGGTTGGGCTTCCGGCACCGGCGGCGGCATCTCCATCAAGGACGGCGACTTCATCTACATGGCCCCCAGTTCGGTGCAAAAGGAGCGGTTGAACCCCGAGGACATCTTCGTACTGGACGGCGACGGCACCATCGTTCAAGAGCCGGGCCGGGGCCTGAAGCTTTCGCAATGCGCCCCCCTCTTCCTGCACGCCTACAAGATCCGGAACGCGGGCGCGGTCCTTCACAGCCATTCGGTCAACGCCGCCACCGCCACCCTCTTGTTCGACAAATCCTTCCGCATCCGCAACATGGAAATGCAGAAGGGCGTGGAAGGGCACGGGGCCTTCGACACCTTGGAAGTGCCCATTATCGAGAACACCGCCTACGAGTGCGAACTGGCCGACTCCCTGGGAGAGGCCATCCAGGCCAACCCCAAGTCCCACGCCGTGCTGGTCCGGCGCCACGGCGTTTACGTTTGGGGTAAGGATTGGAAGCAGGCCAAGACCCATGCCGAGTGCTATGACTACCTTTTCGAGGCCGCGGGCCGCATGAAACAGTTGGGAATCGCGCTGGAACCCTAGCGCGGGCGGGGAGTTAGGGGTTCGAAGTCGTGAATTTTAACCCATAGCTAACGGCGGATAGCCGATAGCCGCTTTTCAAGGAGGGGAGCATGAAAGCCATCTGGTTGGAGACGGGCAAGGACATTACGGCGGAGGAACTGAACGCCCAGGGCGTCTCTTACCGCCGGCTTCCCACCGAGGAAGCCGCCTATAAGCCGCCCCTTGAGAAGATCATGGGTGAAAACGGCTATGTGACCATGGACCAGGTGAAAATGTGGCCCGAAATGCAGAATTTCGACGCCCTATGCCAAAAATTCGTGGGTGAACACTTGCACACGGACGACGAAGTTCGTTTCGTGTTGGCCGGTTCCGGCGTGTTTGAGATCCGCAGCCTGGACGACCGTTGGATGAAGGTGACGGTGGAACCGCAGGATTTTATCTCCGTGCCCGCCAACCGTTACCACCGTTTTTACCTGACCGATGAGAAAAAGATCCAATGCGTGCGCCTTTTCAAGGACCAGTCCGGCTGGACGCCCCTTTACCGGAAAGAACGTGAGGAAGCGGCCTCGACCAAGTAAAATAAATAGCCTGAAGTTTCAGTAGGGGTGGGACGCCGGTCTCCGTGGCGAAGCGGAAAGGCGCCCGCCCCTACTTTTTTTCAACATCCCGTTAAACGTTTCAGGAGAAGAAGGACTCCATGGCCGAATATGTGGTGACCCCAGAAACCAATGTCCGCCCTTCCGGCACCGAGCTCATGGAAGAACTCCACCGCCAGGGGTTCCCCGTGGAAATCCACGTCAAAGGGAACGCCCAGCTTTGGGAATCGGTGAGGTTTTTGGAACCGGGCCCCCCTGAAATCCAATGCGTCCTTTCCTGGGACGCGGCGCAAAAAACCTACACGGCCTCGGTTTCCGACACCTCCCCCGAAGGCCGGGACCTCCTGCTTTACGCCGTGGACGCCCTGCTTCAAAGGGTGGGTGGCCGCGCCGACAACTCTTCCACCCGGGAACGCTTCACGGCCGGGCAGTTCAAGGCCTTGTTGAAGGTCCACCGGGCTTCGTCGGACGGGCGGAAGGACCTCCTTTGGGTGCTTTTCTCCTGGGCCGTGGTGGGTCTGGCCTTGCTGGTTTATTTCTCGGTGGCTCCCGGCCTCCACGACCTCGTCCTGATCGTATCCGTCCTGTCGTTTTTAAGCGCCCTGGGACTCACTTACTCCCAGTTCAAATCCTGAAAGGAACAGCTAAACATTTCTTCACCACAGAGGCACAGAGACGCTGCTTGAAAACAGTAAATTCAACCCTTTTTTAAACAGTGCCTCCGTGTCTCCGTGGTGAAAAGAGGTTTCGTTATCGTCAGTCCTCACGGGAAGCCGCCATGAACGCCGCTGAAATAACCCTCCACCTCAAGGAAAGGGCCCGGGCCTTGGGCTTCGAGCTTTCGGGCGCCGCAGCGGCCCGAACCCCCGGCCATTACCCGGAATTCCTGGATTGGCTTGAGCGGGGTTACGCCGGCGAAATGGGTTACCTGGAACGGCGCAAGGAAGAGCGGGGCGACCCCCAAAAGGTCCTGCCCGGCGCCCGGTCGGTCTTTTGCGTGGCGCTCAGCTACAACCCCAAGGCCGAACACTACCCCCTGCTGGAAAAGAATCCCGTCTCTTGTTACGCCTGGGGCCGGGATTACCATGAAGTGCTGGGAGGGAAGCTGTCCGAACTCACCTGTTACCTGTGCGAGGAATTGGCCCCGGGCACGCGGGCCAAATGGTACGTGGATACGGGGCCGGTCCTGGAGCGGAGTTTCGCCGCCGCCGCGGGGTTGGGCTGGACCGGCAAGAACACCCTGCTGTTGAACAAAAAGTTCGGTTCCTTCCTGTTCCTGGGGGAAATCCTCACCGACGCGGAGCTTTCCTACGACGAACCCGCGGAGAACCTCTGCAAGACCTGCACGGCCTGCCTGGAGGCCTGCCCCACCGGGGCCCTGGAGGAGCCGGGGCTTTTAAACGCCGTCAAGTGCATCAGTTACCTCACTTTGGAGCACCGCTCCGACCTGCCGCCGCTTTCCCTCCACGGCTACCTGGCGGGCTGCGACCTCTGCCAGACCGCCTGCCCCTACAATACCCACGCCCCCGAAGGCCGGGAACCCGCCTTCCAGCCCCGCCCCGAGATCCTGTCCCTGAGGCGGGAAAAGGCCTCCCAAATGGGACCGGATGAATTCAAAGTCTTCACTCGCAAAAGCGCCCTGGAGCGCGTGAAGTACCCCATGTGGAAACGCAACGCATCCCACCCCCCCCC
>JAICXI010000040.1 GCA_025980505.1 bacterium
AAGGGCTTGGGAAGGATCAAAGGCCCGATTTAGCGAAGGGGAGCCGTCGGGTGGAGATGCAGCCCTTCGGTCGGCAGGCCGGATTCGAACCACTCTTGCACGCCGCCGGGATAATCATCGGCCATCAAGCCCCTTATCCTCAAGGCCTTGGCCGCGTTGGGCCCCGCCGCGCAAATAATGCCGGCGCTGTAAGTGATGAAAAAGACGTCCTTGCCGAACCGGGTTTCCACTTGGCGGGCGAACTCATCGCGGTTCTGGAGCAGGGGTTGGTTGTAGGAACCCTGGATGTGGAACTTTACATAATCCCCTTCCGGGAGGACGTTTAGGAGCACCACATTGCGCTCCCTCATTTTCTTGCGGACCATTTCCTTCGTCAGCGACATGCGGGACTCCAGACAAAATTTAAACGACTTTTTAATTTTATGGGCAAAGGGGTTGGAGTTAAGGGAACTTTAAACAAAAGCAGTAGGTTCGTTTTCCCGGCCTGAAAGAGTTGTGTTCATTGTACGGTTTCATTTTTTGTGCAAAAAATATGAAAAAAATCGGCGGACATTATGAATGCCCAAGGAAGGGAGGAAGGCTCCCATTTTCCCGTTTCCCGCAGCCTCCTGGATGTGGAGTTGGAACCGGCCGCTTTTTTGCCGGAAAATTGGCCGGGCGTGCGTTTTCCCTTTTTTAACGAAAAAGTTTGGCCGGGCCTTTCGCCAAAAGGCCTAAAATAAAGGAGCCAGTTTCCTTTTCTCTCAAATTATTTTCCACCGGTCCAGTGAACTGCCCGGCGTAAAAACGGATTCCTATTCCCCGCCCAAACTTTGAGGACGGTCGGTCCGATTCTTTTCCCCTTCTTCGGCCGGAATTTTTGGAGGTTGCCATGGAAATTGTCGAAAAGGTCAAGGTCGCCAACCGGCTCGGTTTGCATTTGCGGGCGGCGGCCCAATTGGTCAAGGCATCCTGTAAGTTCAAGTGCCGGATTCTCATTCGAAACAACCAGGGACATGTGGACGGTAAAAGCCTTTTGAACCTGATCACCTTGGCGGCCAGTTACGGTTCGGAACTGACATTGGTTTTTGAGGGGGAAGACGCCCGGGACGCATCGAGGACCATCCAAGAACTTTTCCTGAACAAGTTCGGGGAGAAAGAATAGGCTCCCTCATCCTTGAAAGGGGGAAGGACCGGGACGGGGTTGCTGGAAAGCCCCCGTCCTTTTTATTTCCGGGCCTGTAAGGACCGGAAAGGGAAAGGCGCGGCCCTTAAGCCCCGGCCACCACTTGTTTTTCACCGATAATGGATTGAATGGTTTCGACGATTTGCCCCGCCGTAACCGGTTTGGGCAATAAAGTGACGTAAGGATCGTTTTGAAAGGCTTCCTTCAGGTCCCGCCGCCCGCAGGCGGCCAGCGCCAAGACCGGCTTGTACCTCAGTGAGGGTTTTTCCCGCAGGACCCGCACCCAAGCGGGCCCGTCCATCCCGGGCATTTCCAAATCCAGGACCATGAGATCCAGCGGCTGGTGGGTGGCTTCCACCAAGGCTTGCACGGCTTCGCCGGCTTCGGACACTTTCCAATCGGGATTTTCTTCCTCGATGGCCCGCCGCATGAAATGCCGCACGGTGGCCGAATCCTCCACCAATAAAATATGCTTTCCGAACGCGACGAAAGGGGCGGGGAGGGCGGGATCGGGGGAATCGGCGCGCTGGATCAGGTTCAACAGCTCCGAACGCCTCTTTTTGGAAATCACCGCCTTCACGCCGGTACGGCCCAGGAAAAAGGGGACGTTGGGGATCAGCGCGTCGGTGAAGATGACGACCGGCCTTTGGCTGGGGGCCAGCGTGGGGATCAGGGAGACGCCCGGCCAACCGGGCAAGCCCCATTCGGTCACCACCCAATCCATTTTTCCCAGGCCCAAGAGCCGCTGCACCTGGGACGGGTTGTCCGCCTCCGTGACGTTGAAGCCAAGGGCTTCCAGCCGAATGGCCAATAACCGCCGGTCGTCATGGGCTTCATCGATGAGCAGCAGCGTTTTCCGCGTTTCCATGGGGTTCCGATCCGCTTCCAACCTTTCCTTGGAAGGTACGCTTGTCTTTTCCCGGATGCAATGAGGCTGATCGGTCCGGTCCATTTTTTCCACGAACCGCAAGATTTTCGTCCTGAAAAACGGGACGGGATTTAGGCAGTGGGAAAAAAGGACCCTTGGAAAGCCCCGTCGGACCGGCTGGAGGAACGGGAATGTTTTTGGAGGGGGAACGGGAAGAAGGGTTGCCGGCAGGCCGCCGGCGGAGGGTCGCCGCCGGGACCGGGGAAATTCAGGGGCCCGTGGGCCCGCCGGTTCCCACCGAAGGTTTCCATTCGCCGGTTTCCTCCTTGGCCTTTTTCACCTCATCGCCGTTCATGCGCTTTTCCAGCCACTGCAGGTCGTCGTGCAATTCGGCCACGCGGTTGTCGTCGTTGGATTCATGCCGCAAGGCCAGGGTGAACCACTTGTAGGACTCCACGTCGTTTTTTTTCACGCCTTCGCCCAGGGAATACATCTGGGCCAAGTTGATTTGGGCGTCGACGTCATCCTGCTCGGCGGCCTTCTTGAACCATTCAAAGGCCTTGGCGTAGTCCTGGGGAACCCCCAGTCCCCTGCCGTAAAGCAGCCCCAAGTTTTCCTCGGCGGAAGCCAGCCCCTGGGCGGCGGCCTTTTGGAACCATTGGAGCGCCTGCCCCTCATCCGGCCGGACGACCCCGCCGCGGATATAAAGGAAGCCCAAATTGTTTTGGGCTTCCGCGTCACCCTTGAGGGCCCCCTTTTTCAACCAATAAAGGGCCTTGTCCCCGTTCCTCTCACAGCCCCATCCCTTTTCATAGAAGAGCCCCAGGACGCCCATGGCTTTCGCGTCGCCTCGCTCCGCGGATATCCGGTAGTTTTGGAAGGCCTTGGGATAATCCCTCCCGTCCAGGGCCTGGCGGCCCTTGTCGAAGAATTCATCCGCCCGGAGGGGCGAAAGGAAAAGACAGAAGGCGGGGAGGAAGAATCGGCAAAAGGGTTTCATGGGAAAGGTCTCCGTGGAGGGGCATCCCCGGTGGGGTTACTCTTTTTCCAGCCGGCGCTCAAAGGATTCGATCAAGGCGATATTTTGGGCCATGCATTCCTTGGACATGCGGGCGCGGTTCTTGATCACGCTTTTTTCCAAGGCGTCCAGCCTGCTGAAGGCCTGCTGTTTGTCGGAGGAGGGGCGGCCCGCGCCCAGGTACTGCTTCAGGTAGGACTCGGAAATCTCGTAAGGGTAGGCGCTGTGGACGGTCACCTTCAAATCGCCCGTGGGCTTGGAGCCCTTCCAGGTCCAATGGAGGACGCCCTTTTCTTCCGTGAAACCCGCTGGGAAGGCTTCCAGCATCCCGTCCGGCGGTTCCTTGCCCAGATCCAGGGTGACCTCCACGGTATCGGGAACCCCGGCCCAAAGGTTTCCGGGCGTCAGGAAGCAGGAGATGGAATGGGCGTAATCGGTCACCTTGTACCGGCCCGGAATGGGATTCTCGACCGCCGCAAAATGATAAGTGTGCTGGACGTGGAGGGGCTTGCCCTTCAAGAGGTGCACTTTCCAGAGAAAGGCGCGGTGGAAAACCAGCCCCTTGAGTTTCAACTTGTTCGTAACGGGTTCCAGTTCCGGGTCGGTTTTTTGGCCGTCCAATGCCACGGTGAAATCCCCGATGGCCGCCTGGGGCGTTTTGTCCTTCTTCCCTTTCCGCCTGGGGGGGGTGAAGCTCAGCTCGGCGGGGAAACCCATGACGACGTCCGCGTCACTGTCGGCGCTCAGGAAAACCGCATCGGATTGGGCCTGCACATCGTTTTGGTCCCTCTTGAGGGAGATGGTTTCGGACACCCTTCTCACCTGGGTCTGGGGCGAAGGGTAAACCGTGGAACCGTCCTCGATAAAAAAACCGTCATCGGCGTGAAGCGGAGCGGTGAAAATCGCGAGAAAAAACAGGAAGCCCAGGGGCTTAAGGGCGGCCGGAAATGGGAGGAGTCTCATGGGCCCTTACTATACCGGATATGCTTTGAAAGACCAGCCCTCCCCTTTCCCCGGAAGTTTCCGGGTCCGCCTTTCCCGCGCAGAACCGGCAAAGGACTTTGGGAAGAATCGGCGCGGTCAACAACCGTAAAAGGGAAAGTCATCCTCAGGGGTATAACGTTCACCTCCATTGCCGATATGGGTCCCATTTTCCACGTCCACCCCTTTAGTGGTTGCCCTTGCCCCAGATGGAATCCAGGTAGGAGTCCCGGCCGGAGCCCTGGTGGTACATCTCGTAGTGGAAGGGGTTTTTCTTATAGAAGTCCTGGTGGTATTCCTCGGCCGGGTGGAAATTGACGAATTTCTTGACCGGCACCACGATGGGCTTGCCGTAGCGGCCGGACTTTCCCAGGTCGGCCTTCGATTTTTCGGCGATCCTTTTCTGGCGTTCGTTCAGGTAGAAAATGGCGGCGCGATAGTGGGGCCCGCGGTCCACGAACTGGCCGTTGGGATCGGTGGGATTGATTTGCCGCCAAAACACGTCCACCAGCCGGGCGTAAGCGATCTTGGAGGGGTCATAAAGGATTTCCACTCCCTCGGTGTAGCCCTTGTCGCCGTAATCCTCATAAGTGGGATCGGACCCCTTGCCGTCGGTGTATCCGGCCACCACCTTGACCACCCCGTCCAGCTTCTCAAAAGGCGGCGTCATGCACCAGAAGCAGCCGCCGGCGAAAACGGCCTTTTCATAGGGACTTTTCGCATGGACCCTTGCCGGCCCTGCGAGGAGCAGAAGCATCAAAAACAGCCTTTGAATCATGGAAGTCGTGCCTACCTTTCGCTTCAAGAGGCAGTACGGTTGGCGCCGGATGGGGGTTACACCTCCAATAGAAAAGGCCGGGGCGTTTTCGGCCCCGGCCTTTGGAAACCTTCCCCTTTCAGAAGAAGGTGAATGCCACGCCCAGGTCGAAACTCGTGAAGTCGATGGTGGCGAAATGTTCCGCGTACGGGCCGCCGGTGTTGCCGACGTTGTCGACGAAGACATAGCCGCTGGAATCCTGCATCAAACCGAAATCGCCGGTAAAGCCGTTGGCGTCCGTGACCGTGCCCCGGAAGCCGGAAATCTTGGCGTAGCGCCCCCTGGCGAAGATCCTCAAGCCGAGGTGGTTGTTGATGGCGAATTCCCGGCCGATGCCCAATTGGAAACCCACGGTGCCGGAGTAGAGGTCGCCGATGATCTCGTCCGAATTGGCGCCGCTGCTGACCGTGTAAGCGTCATCCACGTGCACCGAACCGACGTAATAGCCGACCCCCGCGCTGAGGTAAAAGCGGCCGCCTTGGTCGGGAAGGAACAAGTAATAATCCACGGTCAGGGGGACAAGGTAAGGCTGGATGGTGATGTCCTCGTAATCCCCGAAGCCGTCCTGGAAATTGATGTCGGAAGTATAGGGGTTCGGCGCGATGGCCCGGACGCCCAAGGCGATGCCGTTGTAGGGGTTCAAGAGGAAACCCAGTTCGGCCCCGATGTTGAACCCGTTATGGTCGGCCGTGGCCAAGCCGGTATAGGTCCCGCTGGATGCGATTTGACCGTTGACGTAATCGGCGCTGGTGGTCAGGTCGCCCAGGTTGGTGTAGGTATAACCCGTATCCACGCTCAACCACGAACGGGAGTGGCTCATAGGGCCCAAGGAGTCGTTGGAAGCTCCCGCCGGTTTCCGCCATGGATTGGCCACGGCCGGATGATCCTGCCGAAGGGCGTTGAAGTTGGATTGGTCCTTCTGGGTTGCGGGGGTGGTGGTTTCCTGCAGGTTGTCCACGGTGGTTTTGAGGGAGGCGTTGTTGGGATTGATCTCCAGGCTCTTGTTATAAGCGCCCAGGGCGCTGGAATCGTCGTTGAGCTTCAGATAGGTGTCGCCCAGTTCCTGGTAGGCCTGCCAATCGTTGGGGTCGGCCTGGACCGCCCGGTTGAAATAATCCAGGGCCTTGTTATAGAGGCCTTTTTGGTAAAGGGCTTCGCCCATCTGGCGGTAATCCGAGTTGTTGGTTTGGGCCAGCGCGGCCAAGGGCGTGAAGAAAATAAGGCCTAACAAAAAACTAGAAAACATTTTTCTCATTTTTCCCTCCAGGTCTCCTATATAGACGAATCATATAACCTAAACGTTTCGATGGGGCGAATAAAGGGGGAAAAGACAGGGAATATCGGGATAAAGTTCCCGTTCAAATTGGAAAGAGGCGTTTTGAGGGGGTGCAAGGTTCCGGGCGTTACCGAAAACTTGGGCGTTAAACCGGAAGGGAAGGCCCGTCGCCTTCCCCCGGAGTTGGTCACCGCCCCATTAATTTGAAATGCGTCATCGCCGTCCCCCTGTTATTTGGGGGGGGCCGGCTGGGGGACGGGGGCCATTTGCGGCGCCGGACAAGCCGGATAACCGTAATAGCCGGGATAGCCGCCGCAGTAAGGCCGGTGCCAGAAATGGAAAAGCCCGAAGAGCAGCACGATAATCAGGAGGCCCTTTAAAAAGCCGAACCCGCGGCAGCCATAGCCATGGCCGCAGCCCTGTCCGTGCCAGCCGCCCCAGGGTCCCCGCCCCATCCCCCCGAAGTTGTCCTTTAAGAATTCCTTGCGGGTCTCCATCCTCAATTTTTCCTCCGCCACAATGCGGTCCTTGTCTTCTTGAGAAAGTTCCATGACTTTCCTCCTTTGTTGGATTTGGAAGATCGGCCTTCCGAAGGTGATTTATAGGATGGGAGGGGTGAAAATGCCTTTCCAGGTTGTTTCGTTTTGTAACAGTGTGTAACTCCCGGAAAGGCGGAAGGCAGGCGTGCTACAATTTTGACCGGACGGTTAGGTTGAACCGCGCAAAGGATTCACGATGGGCCTGGCCAAGAAGATATTGATCATCGACGACGACCGGAAACTCAACGACCTGTTGAAAAGCTACCTGTCCAAGTTCGAAATGGGCGTGACCACGGCCGACCGGCCGGGGGAAGGCTTGAGTCTCCTGAAACGCATCAAGCCCGACCTGGTGATCCTGGACGTGATGCTCCCGGACATGGACGGTTTCGGGGTCCTCAAGGAGATCCGCAAGGCCTCCCGCGTGCCCGTCGTCATGTTGACCGCCCGGGGCGAAGTGACGGATAAAGTGGTGGGGTTGGAGATCGGCGCCGACGATTATTTGAGCAAACCCTTTGAGCCGAGGGAACTGGTGGCCCGCATCCAAAGCGTTTTGCGGCGGTTCACCCCCCGGGAAGCGGCCGCGGGCTCCCTGGAATCCGGCGCCTTGAAAGTGGACCTCAAAAAAAGGACGGCCGCGTTGAAAGGCAGGGACTTGAACCTCACCACCACCGAGTTCGAGATACTGGCTTTTTTCATGGCCAACCCGGGCGCGGTCCTGAGCCGGGACCGGATCATGGAATACTTGAAAGGCATCGAGTGCGAGGCTTACAACCGCTCCATCGACATCGCGGTAAGCCGGGTGCGGAAGAAGTTGGGGGATCCGGCGGTCCAACCCCGTTTTTTCAAGACCGTGTGGGGGACGGGCTATATGTTCATCGGAAAGGTCAAAACCCTTGAAGCCTGAGAAAAATTCCCCGCCGGAAAAGCCCACCGCCTGTCCCTGGGGCCCTTCCCGCCATCCTTTCCGGGACGGCTGGGGTTCGGCGCCCGGGGCCCAGGGATCCTGGCCGCGCCCTCCCCGCCATTGGTTCTTCATGCGGATCCTGTTTTTTCTCCTTTGGGTTTGCATCATCCTGACGGTTTCCTTCCTCGCTTTCGGCGGCCTATCCTCCCACCGGATTTTCCACGCCTTTGGGATCGTCCTGCTGGTCATGTTGTTCAGCGGCATGGTGCTGGGACGGATGTTCCGCCCCCTGCGCTGGCTTTTGCGGGGGGTGCTGGAAATTTCCAACGGCAACCTCGACTTCCAGTTCCCGGTGAAGGGCCGCCATGGCGAGATTTGGTACTTGGCGGAACAATTCAACCAGATGGTGGGGCACGTGAAGGAAATGATCCGGTCCAAGGAACAGCTTTTGCTGGACGTCAGCCACGAGCTTCGCAGCCCCCTGACCCGCCTGAAGGTGGCGTTGGAAATGACCCCCAAGGGCAGGCTCAAGGATTCCATGATGCAGGATATCGGCGACATGGAGGCCATGCTGGTGGAAATCCTGGAAACCGAGCATTTAAGGAGTCCTAACGGGAAACTCCACCTGGCCAAGGTTCCCCTCGGAAGGATTGCCCGCGCCCTGGCCGCCAAATACAAGGGCCGCAAGCCGGGGATCCGTTTCCGGGGCAATCCCCGGGAGTTCACGGTGGAGGCCGATGGGGCAAGGGTCAAAACCGTCCTTCAAAACGTCCTGGAAAACGCCCTGAAATATTCTTTCCATCAAAGGAAGCCGGTGGAGGTGGGCCTGGAGGGGACAAGCGGCGGAATTCTTGTGAGCATCCGGGATTTTGGAATGGGCATTCCATCCGAAGACCTGGCAAGGGTTTTTGAGCCCTTTTACCGGGTCGATAAATCGCGCACAAAGGCCACGGGGGGCTATGGACTGGGGCTCAACTTGTGCCGTGAAATCATGCGCGCCCACGGGGGGGACATTACCCTGGAAAGCCGGCCGGGCGAGGGGACTTGCGTGAAGCTCTTTTGGCCTCAACAAGTGGAAGATGGGAAAAAAAGGTAAGTTTTAAGCCGGGTGCCGGTTAAGAAGCCGGTTTTGCGGTTTTGGCCGGGGCGGTGGGGCTCAGATTGCCGGTTTTCCGGTATCCGTCCCTCAAGGCGGCCTCCACCGTCGGGAATAATCTCATGAACTTATGGAATTCCAGCAGTTCAAAAGCGTCGTAAACTTCCGGTTTCATGCCCGCCAACAGGATGTCGCCCCCCTCATTGCGCAATTTTTGGACATTCATTAAAAAGATGCTCCAGCCTCCGCTGCTGACGTAATGGGTTTCGGAAAGGTCGAAAATGAGGTTCTTTTTGTGGTTGGAAATGACGGATTCCAGGGTTTTTTCCAATTGGGACAGGGTATTGGCGTAAACAAAGCCTTTGATCCGCAAGGTGGCAACGTCGGCGTAAACGGGATGGTGGCTGATATCTATCGAAATAGTTTTCATAAGGGCCTGGTTGAATGGGTTTTTGGCGAAAAAAGGCGTGGATGTGAATTAATACTAGGCGTTCACTTCCGGGAAGTAGTAGGAAAATCAAGTGTTTTTTGGGAAATCGATTAGTACCGGCGGTTTGTGTTGCGTCTGCACAAAAGAAGGCGGAAGAACAGAAACTTTATGCCGAATTTTCCGAACCTTGATGGAAACGGTTAAATTCGATTTGGCTTTTTGGGGGAGAATGCCTGGGTCGGCCCCAGTTTGCGGCGCAGAGCCGGGTTGTCAGGCTGCAATTCCAGCGCTTTTTCAAAACAAAGGTTGGCCAAATCCGGCCGGTTGAGCCTTTGGTAAGTCACGCCCAGGTTGAAATAAACCTCGAAATATTTGCCCGAAGTTTCCCGCAACATTTCCAAA
>JAICXI010000417.1 GCA_025980505.1 bacterium
ATAGTTTGTACGAAGCCAAGTCCATGGGCCGCAACCAAGTGGCGGCTTTCGACCCGCCCATCAAGGTGACCGTCACTTACAAGCCCTACCGGGATTTTTTCAAGGTGGCCTTGGTCGGCAATTTCAACGACTGGGACAAGGACGCCGACCCCATGGTCCGCCAGCCGGACGGGACTTTCCAGTTCGTCATCGCCTTGAATCCGGGCGTCTACCACTACAAGTTCGTCCTCAACGACGTGGAATGGGTGCCGGACCCGGCCAACCCGGAGCGCGTGGCGGACAGCCTGGGCGGCGCCAACACCGTGCTACGCGTCACGGCTTAAACCGCCGCCCCGCGATTTTCCGGTCCTGCGGCTCCCCCATCGTCCCGCCCGGGAACGCCCCGGGAAAGAGCGGCATGGGTGCCGCCGTAAACAAGGTCGGAGTCGAACATTTTGGGGTGCGTCTTTCCCCGTTAAACCTCCAAAAAAGACTAAACATTTTTCCCCCCATTTGATAAGCTTTCGGTCTTGTTGCCCCTTCCAGCCGGTGGCCGGGCCCTGAATTCCTTGTTTTGGGATGGAAAAATGGCGGACTATAAATCAACCCTCAACATCACCCAGACCTCCTTTCCCATGAAGGCCAACCTGCCCCAAACCGAGCCTGAACGGATGAAGCTTTGGGACCAATGGGGCTTCTACAAACGCACTTTCGCCAGGCCGGGCGCCCCCAAATACGTGCTGCACGACGGCCCGCCTTTCGCCAACGGCGACATCCATATGGGTCATGCCCTCAATAAGGTTTTAAAGGACATCATCGTGAAGTACCAGGCCCTGCGGGGCCAGGACACCCCCTATGTGCCCGGTTGGGATTGCCACGGCATGCCCATCGAGCACAAGGTGGTGGAACAGCTGGGCCCCAAGGCCAAGGCCCTGTCTAAAGTCGAAATCCGGAAGGAATGCCGCAACTACGCGGCCAAATTCCTGGACCGCCAAAGGGACGAATTCAAGCGCCTGGGCGTGTTCGGTGATTTCGAGAACCCCTACATGACCATGAGCCCGGCCTACGAGCTTTCCCTGGTCCGGGCCCTGACGCGCATGATCTCGGAAGGCTACGTGAGCCGCAGGCTCCGGCCCATCCACTGGTGCCCGGTTTGCAAGTCCGCCCTGGCCGAAGCCGAAGTGGAATACGCGGACCATGAGTCCCTGGCCGTGACCGTGGCTTTCCCCGTGAAGCGGCTGCCGGAGGGCGTCTTTTCCCAGACGCCCTTGAAAAACCTGTCGTTCCTTATCTGGACCACCACGCCCTGGACCCTGCCGGCCAACCTCGGCATTTCGGTGCACCCGGACTTCGAGTATGTGAGCCTGCAGGTGGGGGACGCCTATTACATCGTGGCCAAGGTGCTCTTGCCCCAAGTGGCGGCCATGTGCGGGTGGAAGGCCGCCGATTTCAAGATCATCGAGGGGGCGCGGGGAGAGGCCCTGGACAAGGCCTTGGGCCGGCACCCTTTTATCGACCGGGATTCGCTGGTCATGGTGGGAACCCACGTGACGGCGGACGCGGGCACGGGCCTGGTGCATACGGCCCCGGGCCACGGCCGGGAAGACTATGAGATCGGCTTGAAGTACGGCCTGGAGGTTTATTCGCCGGTCGACGAGGAAGGGAAGTACGACGCCCGCGTGAAGGAATACGAGGGCCAGTCGGTTTGGGACGCCAACGCCAGGATCGTCGAAAAATTAAAGGGCCAGGGCCGGCTTTTGTCGCTTCAAACCATCCAGCACAGCTACCCCCACTGCTGGCGCTCGAAAAACCCGATCCTCTTCCGGGCCACGGCCCAGTGGTTCATCGAATTGGACCACAAGGACCTGCGCCAAAAGTGCCTGGCGGAGATCGAGAAAGTCCAATGGATCCCCGCCTGGGGCAAGGACCGCATCCGCAACATGGTGGAGGGCCGCATCGATTGGTGCATTTCCCGCCAGCGTTCCTGGGGCGTGCCCATCACGGCGGTTTACTGCAAGGCCTGCGGCAAGGTGGAGGGCGACCCCCAAATCCTTGAAGCCATCGTGGCCCTCGTCCAAAAGGAAGGCATCGACGGCTGGTTCAACCACCGGGCGCAGGATGTGATGCCCCGGGGGTTTAAGTGTTCCTGCGGTTCCACCGAGTTCACCAAGGAAGAAGACATCCTGGACGTCTGGTTCGAGTCGGGCAGCTCCCATTTCGCCGTGATCGACCAGAGGAAAGAACTGGAGGGCGCGAGCTACGTCCTTTATTTGGAAGGCGGCGACCAACATCGGGGCTGGTTCCAACACGCCCTTTGGACCGGCGTGGCCTTGAAGGGGAAGGCGCCCTTCAGCGGGGTTTTGACCCACGGCTGGGTCCTGGACGCCGAGGGAAAGGCCATGC
>JAICXI010000366.1 GCA_025980505.1 bacterium
CTGATCGGCTTCACTTACGCCTTCCACCTGGCCCTGACCCTTTATTCGCTCTCGCACCACCAGCCGGATTTGAAAGAGGGCGGAGTGGTGTTCTCCTTGATTTTCATTTTTGCCGGAAATATGATTGTAGCAATGCTCCTGCTCTGCCTCCTTTGGCCCCAAGCTTTACCGTTTTCCCAGGCCTTTTCACAGACGTCCCAATGGGCCTGGCGTCTCGCCCAGTCGGTTTTTCTGCTGATCCGATCCCATTCTTTCCGCCCGGAGGGCCACGCCTCATGAAAAAAACCTTTGTCTTGGACACCAATGTCCTGATCCATAACCCCCATTCGCTGGAGTCCTTCGAGGACAACACCGTGGTGGTGCCGTTGGGGGTGATCGAGGAACTGGACACCTTCAAGAAATACCAGGACGAGCGGGGCCGTAACGCCCGGGAAGTGGCCCGGTTCCTGGACGACCTGCGCAAGAAGGGCGACCTGCAACAAGGGGTGCCCCTTTCCAATGGGGGCCTGCTGCGCGTGGACATCAGCACGCCCAACGGGCACCTGCCGGCGGCCCTTTCCCACATGAAAATCGACAACAACATCATCGGCATCGCCCTCACCCTGAAGGAAAAGGGCGAGAACGTGAAGTTCATCACCAAGGACATCAACGTGCGGGTCAAGGCCGACGCCCTCGGCGTGGAGTCGGAGGACTACGAAACCAACAAGGTGAACATCGACGAGCTTTATCCCGGTTGGGCCACCTTGACCGTCAAGGACGGGGAGGTCGACGATTTTTACAAGTCCGGCAAGCTTTCCTTGAAGGCCTACTCCGGGCAAAAGCTGTACGAGAACCAGTTCCTGCTCCTGAAAAGCGACATCCACGAGGGGAAAAGCGCCCTGGGCATCTACCGGGACGGCCTGAAGGAAGCCCAAAGCCTCTGGTTCAAGGACCCCGAGGCCTGGGGCATCAAGGCGCTGAACCGCGAGCAGCATTTCGCCTTGAACCTGCTGTTGAACGACCGTATTTCCATGGTGACCCTGGTGGGCTCGGCGGGCACGGGCAAGACCCTCCTGGCGCTGGCCGCGGGCCTCTTGAAGACGCTGGACGAGAAGAAATACCGGCGGGTGCTGGTGTCCCGGCCCATCGTCCCCATGGGCAAGGACATCGGGTACCTGCCCGGCACCAAGGACGAGAAGCTCATGAACTGGATGCAGCCCATTTTCGACAACCTGGAATTCATCCTGGACAAGGGGCACCTGCAAAGCGACACCGAGGACGTGGACGACAAGGTGCAGTACCTGTTGGATTCCCACAAGCTGGAAATGGAGGCCCTGACCTATATCCGGGGGCGCTCCATTCCCAAACAGTTCATGATCGTGGACGAGGCCCAAAACCTGACGCCCCATGAGATCAAGACCATCGTTTCCAGGGCGGGCGTGGGCACCAAGATCATCCTGACCGGCGACCCCTACCAGATCGACAACCCCTACCTGGACGCCTCCTCCAACGGCATCGTTTACCTGGCGGAGCGCTTCAAGGGCAACGAGATGTTCGGGCACATCACCCTCTCCAAGAGCGAAAGGTCCCCGCTGGCCGCATTGGCGGCGAAAGTCCTTTGAACGGCAAAATGCGTCGTTCGCCACTGATCGCCGTTACTCTGGGCGACCCGGCGGGCATCGGCGGGGAAGTGGCCTTGAAGGCCCTGGCCGCCATCGCCCCCCGGTCCAAGTCGAAGTTCGTCCTTTTGGGCGATTACCGACACTGGGTCTCCCTGTCCCAAAAAATCCGGTTTCGTCTACCCCTGGTCTGGGTGAATGACGCGGAATTGGGGCGGGAAGTGCCCCGCGGAGTTTCGGTCCTGGATTTGGGCGGGGTCAAGAAAATCCAATGGGGCAGGATCGCGGCGGCCAATGGGGCCGCGGCGGTACGGTACGTTTGCGAAGGGGCCAGGTTGGCCCTAAGCGGGGACGTGGACGCCCTGGTGACCGCCCCCCTCCACAAAGAAGCCATCCACAAGGCGGGCTGCCCTTTCCCGGGCCACACCGAACTTTTGGCCACCCTTTCCGGTGCGGAATCCTTCGCCATGATGATGGTGGGCGGGCCCTTCAAGATCGTGCTGCAGTCCATCCATGTTTCCCTTCGGGAATCGGTCTCCCTGGTGAAACCGGCCCTGGTCTGGGAAAAACTGCAATTGACCCACAAGACCCTCCAAACCTGGTTCGGCGTCGAAAATCCACGGATCGCCGTGGCGGGGGTCAACCCCCACGCGGGGGAAAACGGCGCTTTTGGGACGGAAGAAATAAGGGTTCTAAAACCGGTCGTCCAGAGGGCCCAAAAGGCCGGGTGGCAAGTGACCGGACCGCACCCGCCCGACACCCTTTATTACTGGGCGGCCCAGGGCAAATACGACGCCATCCTTTGCATGTACCACGACCAGGGCTTGATCCCGTTGAAACTGGCCGCCTTCGACAGCGGGGTCAACCTGACCCTGGGGCTGCCCTTTGTGCGGACCTCGCCGGACCACGGGACGGCCTTCGACATCGCGGGCAAGGGCAAGGCCAATCCCCAAAGTATGATGGCGGCCATCCGCCTGGCGGAGGAATTGATACGGCGTAAATTTTGAATTCCGAATTTTAAATCATGAATTGTGGAAAATTTTCAATCTCCGATTGAAAACCGCGCCGCTTTGGCAAAAGCGAATATCCCCTCTTCTCAAAAAGGGGAGCCGCCAAGACAAGATGCCCTTTGCGGTTAGGCATGCAAGAATAAAAATCGGGAACTATATTCTTGACGTAACAAGCCCTCTCCCTAAAGGGGAGAGGGTAGGGTGAGGGTGCCTTTACCAACCTGAACCACCCCCATCC
>JAICXI010000505.1 GCA_025980505.1 bacterium
AGGCGCTGGCCGCGAAGGGCACCGCCGAATCCCTGCGCCAATTCGCCTCGAAACTCCGGAGCTACATTTTTTACGAAGCCGACTGGTTTTTCGACCGGTTGGAAGGGACCCTGACGGCGGGGGAGAAGTTGCAGGCGTTCGGGGGGCTGAAAAAATTCGACCCGGCTTTCCCGGAACTCCCGAAAGCGGCGGAATAAGGCGTTTCCCCGGTTCTCGGGAAACCGGGGGGCGATCGCCGCGGTGGACTTTTTAAAAAAGGAGGGTGTCATGAAAAAATTATTTTTCCTTGTTTCCCTGGCTGGGTTCGCGTTCTTTTGGCCCAAGGCCGCCGGGGCCCATTGCAACACCATGGATGGGCCGGTGGCACAGGAGGCGGGCCGGTCCGTTCCACGGGGAGAGGTCACGCCGGTCCTGAAATGGGTCCGGAAAGAGGACGAGGATGAAATCCGGGCGGCTTTCGAGGAAACCCAGAAAACCCGGAATTCCGGGCCGGAAGCCCGCAAGATAGCCGATCGTTTTTTCCTGGAGACCCTGGTCCGGGTCCACCGCGCCGGGGAAGGGGCGCCCTATTCGGGCCTGCTTCCCGCCGGAACGCCCTTGGACCCGGGAATAGGGGAGGCGGATCAATCCCTGCAACAAGGGACGGTGGAACCGCTGATGGAACTACTGCTCCAGCATGTCCGCCAAGGGGTCCGGGAGCGTTTTCAAAAGGCCCTGGACAAAAAGAAGCGCGCGGAGGAAAGCGTGGACCGGGGCCGGGAATACGTCCGGGCTTACGTCGACTACGTCCATTGCGTCGAGCGTCTTTTTAAGGCGGTGGAAGGCGGCAAGGCCCACGCCCATTCGGATGAATGCGGATGCGCCTAGGAAACCGGTTGGATTGAAAGGAGGAGAGCCATGCGCCAGATACTCATCGTTCACAGTTCGGGGGATTCGAGGTTTGAGAGCTTTTTCTCGAAAATATTCATGACGGTCGCGGTGAAAACGGTTTGGGACACCTATGAGGCCATCCTGAACGGGACCGCCGCCAAGGACCGGATTCAAAAGGAAATCCTGGATTCGGACGCGATCTTTTTTGTGCTCAGCACGGACGAGGGAAACTCCGCCCAGGCTAAGGCCTGGTTCTCCCGGGCGGCAGGCTCCGCCAAGGAAAAGGACATCTGGGTCTTTGAGCATTGCGAGGACCTGAAACGGGTGCCCCTATTGATCCCCAAGGTGGGGAACTACGTGGCTTATTACATCACCAACGCCTGGTCCGACTTCGTCTCGAAGATCGCCGAAACCTATGAAAAACCCAAGGCCGCCGCGCCCGCCTTGCCGGAAGCCATCGTGAAGCCGCTTACCCCCGAGCAAGAGGGGTCTTTTTTCGATCCCTCCACCGGGTTCGCCTTGTTCGACGATTCGACCGCCAGGGCCACCGGTTTGAGGGCCGTTTGCCCGAACTGCTCCTCGTCCTACAACCTGTATATCCCTTCCGAGATGAAGGCCGTCCGGTGCCCTTCCTGCGGCTGTTTTTACGGAATCCAGCAGCCGTC
>JAICXI010000407.1 GCA_025980505.1 bacterium
GATGAAATCAGGGCGCTGGACGAGAACGGACCCCATTATTTAGATGAATGACCTTTCAAAAAAAGTTTCAGCCTGAAAGCCGCTTCCGGTCCCGGCAGCGGCTTTTTTTTGGCCAATGGATCCCGGTTTGATTTTCCGGAACGGCCCTTCGCCGAACCCTCCCCGGATAGTCCCCGTCCCCTTGAACCGCTCCTGCCGGCCGGATGGAATCAAATTGAGGGCGGGGACGGTCATTTTGAGGTGCTTCCGGCTGGGCGGCCCTTTTTTCCATTTTCACCCCCCGGGGGCCTCAACCGGAGTTCAGCCGAATCCACCGTTGTTTCGCGGCCCCCTTCGCCCCATCTTCGCGCGGTATGGAACTTGCTCTAACAGCCTCCTGGAGTCGCGGAGCCCCCGGGGGTTTGAAGGGAAGAGTCATTGTGCAAAAGAGGATCGGTTGTTTATTCGCCTTCACATTGCTGACAGCCGCCTTTTTGGCCGGATGCTTCGGCGACAATGCGCCTTTGGGCCCGGGAAATAGAGGGCAATTTGGGAATGGGACATCCCCGGATACCGCAACCCCCACGTCAACCCCCGCCCCAACCGTGACCGGAACCGCAACCCCGGCGTCCTATACGACGCCCCAAAGGACCCCCGTGGCCGTGGTCGACCTGGTATCCGCCGCGGGTTACGCCGCCCTGTCTTACTCGGGGGTTACGAACTCCGGCGCCACCACGATTTGTGGAAGCCTTGGGACCTATCCAAGCGCTTCGGTGGATGGAGGGATTGTGGTGGCCTGTTCAGGAACCAGGCAAATCGCCACGGGAGCCGCAAATACCGCGGAAAAGGACCTGGGTGCGGCCTTCACCGACGCCATGGGGCGGACCGGCGGGGTTCTTTTGACCCATGTCGACATCGGGGGCCAAACCCTTTATCCGGGGCTCTATCGTGAAACAGGCGTCCTCGCCGTGTCCTCGGCGGATGTCCACCTGAACGCCGATGGAAACCCGGATGCCGTATTTATTTTCCTGGTTCAAGGCGACCTTATCGTGGGGCCCGACCGGCGGGTTTTCTTGGACAATGGGGCGCAAGCCGCCAACGTTTTTTGGGTGCTGCAAGGTTATGGCGCCCTGGGTACGAATGTCCGATTCGTGGGCAACATCCTGTCCTATACCGGGATCTCCATGGACACCGGCTCGGGGTTGGAAGGGCGGGCTTTGGCCTTGACCCGGAATGTCACCTTCCTGGCGAATCAAATTACCTTTCCCTGAGTGAACAAGCCTTTGAGGTTGAAGGCAGCAGGGGCCGGGAAAAATTTCCGGCCCCTGTTTTTGTTTGGGCCCGGATTCAAAAAGGAGAGGGCTTGAAGAACGCGGGAAAGCAAAATCGCTTCGCCGGCCCCTTGCTCCGGAATCCTTTCCCATTCATCCCGATCGAAGAGAATCAAAAAGATGGTTTGGCCAATCGTTTTGATCGCCTTTTTTTTGATAGGGGCCCGGTCCGATTTTAGGGGAGGTCAAATGCCGTTGTTTCCGAAGGCCCGGGGCGGACCCGGATCATTCCTCCGAAACGGCCGGGCGGTATGGAACTTGCTTTAACACCTCTCCTGGATTTCATGCTTGCGGTGAAATTTAAAAAAAAACAGGAGATGAAAAAGTGAAAAAGTCAGCAGCCGTAGCCGTCATGATGTTTCTTTCAATCGCTTTTGTCGGAACCGCCTTTATGGCCGGATGTGGTAGCTCGAACCCTTCCGGCCCTCCGGGTCCGGGCAGCACCGCCACGCCGACCCCGGTCGCCACTTCAACCCCGGCGTTCTATGCGACGCCCCAGACGACCCCCCAGGCCATGGTCAATATGGGTACTGCCGCCAATTTCGCGGTCCTGTCTTACTCCGGGATCACGAACAGCGGCGCCACAACCGTTTGCGGTAATCTTGGGACCTTTCCAAGCGCCGCGGTGGATGGGGGAATCGCGCTGATTTGCGGCGGGACAAGGCAAATCGCCACCGGCATCGCCGCCACCGCGGAATCGGACTTGACGACGGCTTATAACGACGCCATGGGAAGGACCGGCGGAGCCTCCTTGCCGGCCGGAGCCGATATTGGGGGCCAAACCCTCTATGCCGGGCTTTATGTCGATGCGGGCGACCTCAACGTTTCCTCGGCGGATGTTCATCTCGATGCCCAGGGAAACCCGAATGCCGTCTTTATTTTCCAGGTCCAAGGCAATCTGATCGTGGGACCGGGCCGGCAGGTTTTCCTGTCCAACGGGGCGCAAGCCTCCAACGTTTTCTGGGCGGAGACGGGTTATGCCTCCCTTAACACGTCGGTCCAATTTGTCGGAAACGTCATGGCCCACACGGCCGTCACCATGAATACCGGCTCCAAATTGGAAGGCCGCGCTTTGGCCTCGACCCAGAATGTCACTTTCCTGGCCAATACCATCTCGTTTCCCTGAGGAAATGGACCCCATGGGTTGGTTGTGAGTTGGAAAAAGGTGCAGGCCGGGAC
>JAICXI010000266.1 GCA_025980505.1 bacterium
GGAAAAAAAGAACCATGAATGGACCGCCGCCAGATGCCGAAATTAACCCGGCAGGGCCGGAGCCCCCCGGGAAAGGCAAGGCCTTTTTACCATGAAAGGGGGCGCCGGCCTTCCGGGGCGAAGGATTTCGCCATTCCGCGGGTTTTTCGCCTCCCCGGCGTTCAAGGTGCATTCCGCGGCTAGGGGTCCTTCAAGCTGAAGGCAAAAGTGACGATACCCGATTGGTTCACCTGGGACACATGGGGGTCGAGCGGCTGGAATTCCCACTGGATCAAGGCATCGTAGACCACCCGGTCCAGTTCCCGGTAGCCGGAGGTCTGGTCCAACTGCAGGTCGTCTTCCTTCAGCAATCCATTGGGCAAAACCGTAAGCTTGAATTTGACCACGGCCTCGATTCCCTGCTTCTTGGCCCAGTCCGGGTAAAGGGGGTTGACCTGGCGCTTGATGGCGCGCCCCGCCAGTTCCCCCTCGATGCTGGCGCTGCCTTCGGGCGTCCCGGCCACTCCCTCGTGCCCCAGGCCGGCCGTGGTCTTGATTTGGTCCGTGACTTCCTTCCTGTTTTCCAGCCCGATGGGCGCCGAATGGTTCAAGCTTTCCAGGTAGGCTTCCGAAGGGGCCGCGCCCGGGTGTTTCTGGGTTTTGAGGGGACGCTTGACGGCCACGTCGGGGTGCGGGACGGCGTTGACCGGCGGATTGGCGACTTGTTTTTGCGGGGTCGAGAATCCGCCGTTGCTCTCGGCCTGCGGCAGGGTGTCGGGCGCCTCGCCCGGGTGGGAGGAAGGGGCTCCCAATCCCCTGCCCTGGGACATCTGGCCGATCAGGGTCAAGTCCATCATCAAGGGCGTTCGCACCACCAGGAAGGACTCATAAGCAAAGAAAAGGAGAAGCAGCAGCACCGCGTGGAAAGCGGTGGAATAAAGGAGCGATTTTCGGAATCCGGTGTCCATGGGCTGCCTTTGAACCTGCGTTAATTTTACCTGCCGGGGGCGCCGTCACTCGGCAACTCAACGGCGATTCCCACCTTGCTGACACCCGCCTGGTAGGCCTGGGACAGGACGCCCGCCACCGTGCCGTGTGACACGTTCTTATCCGCATTGATCATGAAAAGGGCCCGGGGTTTCTGCCGCACGATTTCCTCCAGTTTGGCCTTGAGGGAATCCACGGCCACTTCGGTGGAATCCAAGTAAATCTTGTCGCCCTGGGTCACGGTGATGGTGACGGTCTCCGGCAGGTTGGGAGAAGGCGCGGCCACCTTGGGCAGTTTTACCTGGAAATCGCCCTGGAACAGGAAGGGCGTGGTGACCATGAAGATGACCAACAGCACCAGGACCACGTCCGTGAATGGCACCATGTTGATTTCGGCGAAAATCTTCGGCGTGGGCCGTAACCGGCTTTGCATACATTCCTCCGGGATGGGTTAAGAATGAGGCGTTTGAATGGAGGGGGTTTTAAACTCCTCATTCCTAACTTGTAATTTTTTAGGAACCGATCCGTTCGTTGATTTCGGAGATGACGATTTCCGCTTCCTGGGCCATGGCGTTCAACTTGGCCTGGAAAAGGTTGTAGATGAACACCGCGGTGATGGCCACGAAAAGTCCCGAGGCCGTGGCGATCAGGGCCTCCGCGATGCCCTGGGACACGACGGCCGCGCCCCCGGCATTGGCCAGGGCCAGGTCCCGAAAGGCCCGAATAATGCCCAAAACCGTGCCAAAAAGGCCCACAAAGGGGGCGATGCTGCCCAGGGTGGCCAGAAGAGGCAGGCGGTTTTCCATGCGCAAAAGCTGGATTTTGGCTTCCCTTTCCATGGCTTCCAGCACGTTCCCCTTTTCCACCTTGGCGGTCAGGCCCGCCCGGATGACCCGCGCCAGGAAGGAACCGTTGCGGTCGCAGGCTTCGGCACATTCCTGGAAATTTTTGCGGTTCAGGAAGGGCTCCAGACCCGAAAGCACTTCCTCCCTTTTCTTGAAGTTGACCCGGAAATAGCTCCATCTTTCCCAGAGAATGGCGAAGACCACGACGGACATGAGGACCAGGAGCCCGATGGTCCAGCCTCCCTTCAGCATGACCTGAAACAACGTAAAATCCTGAGTCATTACGGCCCTCCCAACCAAAGGTAACCCCCAAGGGGGCACGTCAATCCTTCCGGAATTCAATCCCGATCCGGCTTAACCGGGAGGTCCCCGCGCCTCCGGGGTGAAAACTTAAAAAACGACCTCCACACCGCCGCGCACATGGTATTGCGGCTCCAGGTAGCCTGGTTGTAGTTCATAGCTCGCTCCCAGCAAATTGTCCCCATCCAACCACAGGGAAAGGCTCTTATTCAAGTGATAGGTGGCGTTCAAGCCGGCCGTGAGATAGGCGGGAAGGGTTCCGGGCAGGGTCTCGTACTTCCAGCGGTCCGAAGTCCATTGCAAGGCCAAGCGGGCCTCCCATTGCTCGTCGCCCCGATAAAGGGAAAGGACGACCTGGTGCGTGGGCAGGTTGGTCAGGTTCCGGTTGTCCGAGGAGTTCGTCCCCCCGGTCCATTCGTAAGCGGCCGCGGCCTGCCAGTGTTCCTGGAAGTTCCACTGCAGGTTGGCGCCAGCCTTGGCGAGCTGGATTTGGCCGATCGTGGAGTAATCCTGGATTTGGACGGGCGTGACGGCGCCGACGTCGTTCCATTGGTGGTAGCCCTGCAGTTGGGCCGCGGAAGCCGAAAGGGAAAGTACCACGGCCTCGGAAAGTTTTTGGGTCAGGCGGCCGCCCCATTCGCCGGCGATTTCCGTCGGGGCCGGGAAGCCGAACGAGGGACTCACATGCTCCGTGTCCATGAAATCGTTTTGGAAGTTTTCCACATAACGGTCGGTTTTCCAATAAAG
Organism: bacterium; assembly: GCA_025980505.1. Lineage (GTDB taxonomy): Bacteria > Oederibacteriota > Muellerivitia > Muellerivitales > Muellerivitaceae > JAICXI01. The sequence continues at coordinate 2,859 of JAICXI010000266.1, forward strand.
GTCCAACTGGCTGGCCTCAAAAACGCGCCACGTGAAATCCACGATGGGGTAGAACTTGAAGGGCAGGTCCAGCCCCGAACCTCCCTGGCCCTGCAATTTGGCCGTCAGGGCCAGGTTTTCCCCCTGCTTCAAATAAGCCTGGAGGCCGAACCAAGCCCAGTCGTAGCCTGCGGCGGCCGGGGCCGTGAAATCGGAAGTGGCGTGCCGTCCGCCCAGAAGAAAGACAAACCGGTTGAAGAAGGGGTCCACGTCTTCGGCCGTGACCTTGAACCGGGCTTCCAACTCGTTGGCCTGGTTGGACCGGGTGGACAGGCCGGGTTGGTCCCAATCCTGCAGCCGGGTGGATTGGTCCGAAAGGTCCAATTGGGCTTGGGTCAGTTCGTTGAACTTCCACTGGGCCGTTCCACGGAAGTCCCAGCCGTCGTGGGATTCCCGGAGCGAGTTTTGGTACGGAAGCTCGGCGTCCAAGTGTCCGGCGTTCCCGGAGAGGGACAGGTGGAATCCCGGGTTCGGCCGGAAGTCCGCTTGGCCCCCGTAACTGTACTTTTGGTCCCCGTCAAAACCGCCGCCCGTGGCCTGGCCGCCCCAGGCGGAATAAAAACCGTTGAGCAGGTATTGGAAATCCTTGTATTCCTGGCCGAAAAGCCCCCAACCGCCGTAAGTGCCGGGATTGCCCCCGCCCAGGTGGAGGACCAGGGCCCCGTCCTTTTCCGGCAGCCGCGACTAGGTCAATACGGCAGGACGTTCAGCTTCCTGAAGTTCCGGTCGATGTACGTGAACAACGATGCCGCAATACACCAGGAATACGTAAAGAAGTTCATTGCCAATGGCGTGGCGGCAACTCCGACCGGGATCGGTGCGACGTATAAGCTGGAGGCGGATCCGCGCGTGACCCCGCTGGGGCGTTTCCTGCGTAAGACGAGCCTCGATGAGATTCCGCAGCTGTTCAATGTGCTGCGCGGCCA
>JAICXI010000138.1 GCA_025980505.1 bacterium
GATGGCGAGGGCCGCGCTGGTGGGGGAAAGGCTCTCCCAATTCAAGGCGCAAGTGGGGGGGGAGGTCTGGATGCCGGGGTTCGCGGGGGAGGAAACGCCCTTGTTCGCGGCCAACCTGCCGGCCCGGAAGGAGGCGTCCCTGTCCTTCCATAAGGAAGGCGAATGGAGCGGGTTCCTCTCCGGGAACGGCGGCGTCTTCAACGTGGCATCGGATGCCAACGCCGCGGGTTACAAGGTGACGACCTACGGATTGACCGGCGCCGGGGCCGACATGCGGCTGTCCAAGGAAATGGCGGCGGGGTTCCTGGTGGGATACGGTCATACGTCCGTGGCGCTGGGTTCGGGCGGTACCTTGAGCGGGGACGGGGGCCGTTTGGGTTTTTACGGACTTTTGGCCTCCGGGGGCTTCACCGCGGACGCGCTCCTGGAGGGGGGACTGGATAGTTACGGCACCCAAAGGGCTTCCTACGGCGGAACCGCCACGGGCAAGGCCCAGGGCCTGGAATTCGGCGGGGCCCTGGAAGCGGGGTATGAGTGGAAACAAAACGGCGTGGGCGTGGGCCCGGTGGCTTCCCTGCAATACACCTCCCTTACCATCAACGGTTTCAGCGAACAAGGTTCCCGGGCGCCCTTGACCTTCCCGGGCCAAGGCCAGGATTCGCTGGCCAGCCAGTTGGGCGTCCAAGGGGAAGGGAACTGGAAGCTGGGGGGGATCAACTTCAATCCCGAGATCCGGCTGGCGTGGGAACACGAGTATGACAACCGGGGCGGGGCGGTCCAGGCGGGTTTCGGGACCGGGGACAGCTTTACGGTGGCGGGACCGCTCCTGGGACAGGACGGAGTGGTGCTGGGCGCGGGCATGGACCTGGGGCTTTCCAAGAACCTGGACCTGTCGTTGGCTTACCGGGGCGAGTTGAACCGCAGCGACTTCACCTCCCAGCAGTTCGGCGGCGGCCTGCGTTACGGGTTTTAAAACCGGCGGGCGGCATGAAGGTGGAGGGCGCAGCCCTCTTAGGAACGGCAACGAAAACCTTTCTTAACCACAGGGACACAGAGGCACAGTCAAACCAAAAGCTTTGAATTCGTTGTTTTTTTAGCTTCGTCTCTGTGCCCCTGCGGTGAAATCTTGTGTCTTGTTACGGTCCCCCGGAATTCGGCGGGGCCATTTTTTGCGGGCTTAAACATGGTTTTCCCTTTCGCCGACCTGCTAGAATAACGTCATGAAATCCGCTCCCTATCCTTCCGACGCCACCGGTCGCATGGTGGGGTTCCTCTTTTTGGCCCTGATCCCCCTGTCCGCCCTGGTGCCCGCGGCCTTCCCGGCCTGGCTGGCCCAGGACCTGGTCCTGCGCTGGATTTCAGCCCTGGTATTCCTGCTTTGCCTGGGGAGCCGCCTGTGGAAGGCCAAGTTCAAGACATCCCTGGACCTGGATTTCGCCAATATCGTCTTGCTCCTCCTGCTCGGCTGGGTCCTGCTTTCGGTGAAGAATTCCCGGGATGCCTTCGACAGCTTTTACGCTTTCCGCAGTTTCCTGGCCCTTGTATTGTGGTGGTTTTCCTTGCGCATGGCCTGGGAAAGGTGGCCCGGCCTTTACCCGGCCTTTGAGAAAGTCTTCCTTTGGACGTCGGTGGCGGCCTCCGCCTGGCTCATCCTCACCACGGCGGGCCATGGCTTGGGCGTCCCTTTTTTCGTCGAAAAGACCATCCCCCGCATGGGGCCCTTCCCGAACGAAAACATCGCGGCCGGTTTCCTGGGCCTGGCCTTGGTTTGGGGCCTGTTGAAAAAACTCCACCAGGTTCCGGTCCCTTCCTGGGCCCTGGCGGTCCTGCTGGTGGGCTGGTGCCTGACGAAGAGCCGTGGCGGATTCATCGCCCTGCTGTTCGTGTCCGTTTTCTACTGCCTGCTCCACATGAAGGAAATCGAAGGCCGTCTCGCCCGATGGAGAAAGGGCCAATGGCTGGCGGCGGGAGGCTCGGTGATCCTGCTGGCCGCGCTCCTGGCCCCCATGGTGGACCGCGTTTTCAACGCGTTGGCCACGGACCCCAACGCCAACAAACGGCTGGACCTTTGGATGAGCGGCTTCCGCATGGCCCTGGCCCAGCCCGTTTTCGGATTCGGCCCCGGGACTTTCGAGGACGTCTTCGCCTTTTACAAACCCGCCTCCCTCTGGAACATCACCACGCCCTTCGCCCACAACGAATACCTGCAGACGGCCGTGGACAGCGGCATCCCGGCCCTGGTCCTCACCCTCCTGTTCCTTTGGGTCCTCCTGCGGGGCATGGGCAAGGGATTGGCGGACATCGCCCCGTTTAAGGGCCAGGTTTTGGAAAGGCGCGCCATGGAGGCCGGCTTTTTCCTCGTGCTGTTGGAGGCCGTCCACAACTGCGTGGACTTCACTTTCCACGAATGGTCCCACCGGCTGGTGCTGCTGGGTTTCGCCACTTACGCCTTCCGCCACAAGCGGGTGGAGGACGACGTGCGCACCACCTGGGATTTTTCCAGGAGGCTTTACCTGGGCGGAACGGCCTTCCTGGTGTGCCTGATCCTCTGGCTGCTGGGCGTGGGGGGCTTGAGGGACTTCCTGGCCCGCACCTACGATTTCCACGGGATCGTCCTTCAGGAGGCGGGGGACCTGGACCGCGCCGAAGCCGACGAGCGCAAAAGCCTGGGCTACCGCGGGGATTTCATGATGCCCTGGAATTCGCTGGGCGCCATCGAGAAGCGGCGCGCCGAAGCCGCCGCCAGGCCCTCGGAAAGGAAGAAACACTTCCGCCTGGCGGAGGCGGATTTCGAGGAAGCCATGCAGGTTTCGCCTTACGCGCTGACGCCCCAAGCCAACCTGGTCCAGCTTTGGATTTCGGAAGGCAAGCTGGACGAGGCCCTGGACCTCCAGAGCCGGATCGTGGAAAAGATCCCCGCCGACCCGACCCAATACGACATCCAGGCCCAGATCCTGTTGGCCCTGGGCCGGCCGGACGACGCCGTCACCGCGGCCCAGAAAGCCGTCGACCTGGACGGGATGTTCGTGCCCAGTTACCTCTGCAAGGCCGGGGCCATGGAAGCCCTGGGGAAGAAAAAGGACGCCATCCGGGTTTACCGCCAGATCGAGGAAATCGTCCAAAAAGCCGGCCTTCCCGACGCCCCGCAGCGGATTCGGATGCTTGAGTCGAAGATCCAAAAGCTTTCGCAATAGCCCGCCCGATGCCCGATTCCCGAAGGAGACCTTCGACCCGACCCCCCGACGCCCGGAAAAACCCGGCTCCCCCGCAGCGGTCCGTCCTCCCCCCGCTTCCCGCCGCCGCGGGCCTGTTCTTCGGGCTCCTCCTGCTGAATTCCTTCCTGGTTTCCCCTTTCCTGGGTTGGTATGACGGAGGGGAAATGGTGGGGGCCACGGTGGGCTTGGGGATTTCCCATCCCTCGGGCCAGCCCCTGTTCCATCTGCTGGGGAAGCTGTTCCTCCTTTTGCCGGCGCGGACGGCCGCCTGGCGGCTGGGGCTGATGTCCGCGGCTTGTTCGGCCCTCGCCTCGGTCCTGTTCTGGTTCTTAAGCTGCCGCTTGGCCGCCGCGTCCACCCGCGCGGCAAGTTCCTCCCCCTTGCTGAAAACGTGGCTTTTGCTCCTGGCCCTGGGATGGAGTTTCAGCCTGCCCTGGTGGCGGTATTCGCTGGTGCCCCTGGTTTACGCGCTGCACCTGCTCTTGGCGCTGCTCGTCCTCTGGGCCTTGAGCCTGGAGAAGCCGGGCAAGTGGCCCCTGGCCTTCCTCATCCTGGGGGCGGCCACGGTTTTCAGGCCCACCCAGTTTTTCGCCTTGCCCTTCGTGGTGCCGGCCCTGCTTTGGGAAAAAAGGAAAGTCCTTTTCCAAAAGGCGGGCGGATTAACGGCGGCCCTCCCATCCGTCGTTTTTTGGGCCGCCGCCTTCGCGTTGGGGCGAAGCACCCTGTTGTACCTTCCCCTGCGCTCCTCCCTGCACCCGGCCATCGCTTACGCGGACCTGACCCATCCGGTGGAGCTCTTCCGGCACGTCTTCGCGCTGAAGTTTTCCAAGTTCGTGGGCGGCCCCTCGCTTTTCACGGTCCTGGAAGTCCTGCGCCAAATGGGCGCCCACTTTTGGGCGGATTTGACCCCGGTGGGGGCGGCCTTCCTCTTGTGGGGCGCGGGCATGGCCTGGTGGAAAAGGGAATCCATTCCCGCTTTCGCGTGGGTGGGTTGGGGATGGGGTTTGCTGGAAATGGTTTTTGTCCTGACGATCCCTTTTCCCGCGTTTGAATCGCATCAAATGCTTCTGGGCTGGGTCTTCAGCGGCTTCCTCGCGGTCCTGCCCCTGGCTTTCCTGAAACAATCGGCCCGGCGGGGCCGGTACCGGTCCGCCTGGGTGGCGGTGTTGCTGGGCCTTTTCGTGCTGGCGCAATTCTCCTCCATCGGGCATTTGCTGGCCCGCAAGGGGGAAAGGGGCGCGCAGGACTATGCCCGGAACCTGCTGGAAACCATGGAGCCCGGCGCCCTTTACGTGCCTTCGGAAGAAAACGAATATTTCCCGGTCGTGGGGTACCAGCAGTCCTTCGGCTTCCGGGACGACGTCCGGATCGTGGAGCCGGGCGCTTCCCCGGCCCTGGTGGGCGCCCAAATCAAGGAATGCCTGGAGTCGGGCCGGGCTCTTTACGTGACGCGCAAATGGGCCCTGCCTCCGGGCTGGGGCTATCAAGCCCGGGGGCCCCTGCTCAAGGTCACGCGGGCCCTGGCGGGCAGCTCCCTCCGGAAAGCGCCGGCCGTGAAACCCCTGGTGTCGTGGGGCGGCGTTGAGCTGTTGGGCGCGGAGTTGCGGCCTTCCCGGGTCGAGGCGGGAGGGAAGGTGGAGCTGACTTATCGCTGGGTCCGCCGGACCGCGGGCCCGCAGGATTCCTCCGACATGGTCGTGGCGGTCTTCATCGATCCCCAGGGGAACTATTGGATGAAAAACGGCGTTTTCTGGCTCCATGACGTCCATGAAATGCCGGAAGGTTCGCCGGCCGGAATGAAGCCGGGGTTTGTTTATGAGGATAAACGAATCCTGTTCATCCCTTCCGATTTCCCGCCGGGGGACTATGCCCTGGCCGTGGGCCTCCAAAAACAAGCTTCCCCCCTGGAACGGGGGCGGGAAAGCTTCGACCGGGAGTTTTACGAGAGGGATGCCTACCAAAACCTGGACAAATTCATGGGCCGGGGGGAGGACGGCGCGGTGGTTCAGTTCTCGGCCGCGTCGTCGTGTTCCTGGAAGGACGGCTTGTGGCCCGTGACGCGGAGCCCCTACCCCCTGGCGGACCCGCGCTTCGTGCCAGTGGCCGGGCTGCGGATTTTACCCGCGGATGCGCGCCGATAGACAGGGATGAAAAAGGGAGGCGTCCCTTTGGAATCCGTTGGATGTGACTGAACAGGGACGACTTTTGTAAACTCCGGGTTCGCCCGGGGCTGGATTGCCTTTTGTTTGCGCCGCGCTTAGAATACGCCTTCCGAAAATCCATTTCCGTCAGGGGAGAACCATGGCCGATCCGACCAAGCGCCAGTACGTCAGTTTCGCTTTCTACAAAATATCCGAAGAATTCCGCAAGCTTCCGCCGGCCGACCGGGAAGCCGCCAAGAAGTCCTTCCGGGAGGCCGCCGAAGGCTTCCAGAAGGACGGCATCCTCCTTTCCTATTCCACCGTGGGTTTCCGGGCGGACGTGGACCTGATGCTTTGGCGCATCAGCTATGACCTGGACGCCCTCCAAAAAACGAGCTCGGCGCTGGTCAAGTCCGCCATGGGGCCCTACCTGCGGACGCCCGCCTCCTATTTGGCCATGAC
>JAICXI010000245.1 GCA_025980505.1 bacterium
ACAAAATTTCGGATATTGAAAAATTTTGCAATCTTATTTACCAAGAAGAAGTTGAAAAAGAAGGGAGATAGGCTTGGGCCATTCAAGACAGGTGAAAAATTTTACCATTAAGCAAAATCCAACCACAGGATTAGATACACAGAAATCCGGTCCTTTCAAAAAAACCGTTTTCGTCGCCAGCCATTTTTTTATTGGATGGATGGTGATTAATAAAGGTCTGCTTTTTATAAATAAACTTGCTTTAACTTTTTTCATTTTCGGGTGGCTAATTTGGGTTTTTTTAATCTTTGACTTTATAAAATTAGAAATGGGTACAAAAGGCAAGGAATTGAATATGAAAAAAGAAGATCAAAACTTTTTTTATTTCCTCTCAAAAGAAAGCTTTCGCAATTTGCTCATGTTTATAAGCCTTTTAGCTGTTCTTTTCGGAATAATATTTTCAATCAATACAAACTTTCTTCGATTTAAGTGAAAGCCATTAATTGCTTGGAAGTAAACGGAGATTTTGCCTTCCTCAACTGAAAGAGATAAATTTTGAATTTTCAAAGGTTTGCAAAACCTTAGTGACGGTCAGCGGCGATAAGTGATGGTTACGTCACTTTGCCCTCTAATCGCCTTTTTTACACCCATGGCCCTCAAGAGCATCCTTGAACTCCCCTCGGTTTCGATCACTTAAATCCTGACCGTTTGCGCGAAAAATTCCAGCCTTCTAAAAGTCGGTGACGACTGATTTTTCGCTCCCCGTTTTTGATCCACTTTGTCCACTCCAAAGAGAAAAATTCATCCCCGGAATTTTCCAGTATCATAAAAAATCTTGCGGCGGTAAAGCATGGTAAAAGATGGTTAAGCACGAACAAGAATGGTCAATGACAGTCCCCGAAATAATTCCTTGCCAAAGGCTTTTTCGGTTCTTAAAGATGGTCCTAGCAGCACCATTTGAAACCGGATTGGATCAATGCAAGGCCATTTCGAACCGCATACGGCAGGTCACAAGTCAAACACCATTGAAACCCCCTCCCCCAGAGGCCGGTTTGTATCCGGTTTCCGTGGGGTATTGATGGCGCTTTGCCCGGTTCGGCCTTTTGGGTCTTTCCTGCCTTTTGAAAAACCGTCACGCCTTGGTAAGATGGGGGAGCTGGGGACATTAGAGAGGGTTTCATGAGTAGACCTAATGTTCATGGTTTGCCACAACACTTGAGGAAAGATGGTCGGGGCTATTTCCTGGATTATGACGTGGTGGAAGGGGGTATCGAAAAGCGCAAGCGGGTCCGGTTGGGTAAAGTCCCACTGGCAAGCGCCAAGAAGATTCTGGCCGACCACATGCGGGAAATCGTCGAGAAAAGGTTCCTCTCGGTGGAAGGCAAGACCACCTTCAACGAGGCAGCGGACTCCTTCCTGGCCTATTCCAAGGCCAGAAGAAAGACCTTCAAGAACGACGCTCAAATCGTCGAACGCTTGAAGGCTTTTTTCGGGGATAAAACCCTGGAAAGCCTGACACCCGATATTGTGGAAGCCTTCTTGACCCAAAGGCGGGAGGCCGGGAATTGCCGGTTGAAAGACCATCCTTTGGCGGGAACGACCCTTAACCGGGACATCGGCACCCTCAAAAGCATCATCAACCGGGCCATCTTAAACGGCCTGATTGAGAAAGACCCGATCCGGGGAGTGAGAAAGTTCAAGGAAATACCCAGGGACCGGGTTTTGGAGCCGGACGAATACCAACGACTTTTGGACCATTGTAAGCCCTATTTAAAGGCAATCGTCCAGTTGGCTTATTTGACCGGCATGAGACGGGGGGAGATATTGGGTTTGCGTTGGGAGCAGGTGGACCTTCAAAACAAGGTCATCATCTTGGAAGCCGCGGACACCAAGACCCGGGAGAAGCGGGAAATACCGTTGAGCAATGCTTTGGTGGAATTGTTCCAACGGATACCCAAAACCCTGGGAAGCTCTTACGTTTTCACCCGCAAAGGGCAACGGCTGAAAGAGGTCAAAGACGACTTCTTGAAGGCTTGCCGCCAAGCGGGAATCGTTGATTTCAGGTTCCATGATTTGAGGCATTGCGCGGTGACCAATCTCCGCAAAGCGGGGAGTGATTCGGTCACGATGTCCATATCGGGGCACAAGACTTACGCCATGTTCAAGAGGTACAACCGGATTGACCGGGTGGACCGCCTCATGGCGGTCCAAAAAGCGGAAGCCTTGATTGACACGAATAGGACATCAGTCGTTGAGACGCCGTTGGTGAAGTGAGATTTCGTTTGTAGGTGCTTGAGTTTCAAAGCGCCCCAGGACATGAATCTTCTCCACTCAAGGGAGAAGGTGGAAACAAAACAGCTTTGCCAAGTGAATCGTTCCGAAATAAAAAAGGGAGCCTTGAGGGCTCCCTTTTTTATTTACGGTGGATCCGGGAAACAACTTCCCGTCGGCGGACTCTTCAATCCTTGGCGCAGCCCCGCGGCTTATTTCGCCGGGCTGGAACCGCCTCCCTTGCAGACAAAGAGGGTGGCGGAAAGGGGCGCCAGGGAATAGTCGAAGTGGTCCCCTTCGATCCCCCCTTCCTTGAGTTTCTTGATTTCCGGCGATTGGGCGTCGAACCCGTAACAAACAAAGCTCTTGTAGCCCTCCGTCCCCTGGAGCTTGAAGTTGCCGCGCAGGGCGGCCTTTTGGCTCTTGTTCAAGACCACCACCCACAGGGTCCCGGGCTGGGCCGGGTCGGTGGCGGCGTAAACGGAGGCCAAAGCCGCGTCCCCCGTCTCGGCCGAAACCGACGTCCCCCCGAAAGCCCCGTCATGGCCGTCGTAATTGCGGTAAAGCTTGAAAGCCGCCTGGTTGTAGGCGTTCATGTCCCCCCAGTAGTTGGACATATAAACCCCGTACTTCCCGAAGATCCCCAGCACGTCCGCCTGGGCGATCCCGCCGGAGATGTGGTTGCCCCCGCCGTAGTCGTACTCGGTGAAGGAAAGCTTGGTCCCCGGGTAATCCTTGGCGATCATCTCCTGGAGCCAGGGGATCAGGCGGATGGGTTTCCCATGGGTGGAAAACTTGGTGATCCAGCTTTTTTCAACGTAAGCGGGGTCCCACAGGCTGCGGGGCGCCTGCACGCGCGCGTCGACGGAATCGGGCGTCAGGTCGTTTTCCGTGATGCGGATTCCCGAGCCCTGGGCCTCCGGGTACCAGTGAAGGTCCAGCACGTGCACCAGCCTTTTCCCTTCCTTCTTTTCCAGGCCCTGGAGCTGTTTCAGGTAGTAATCGAAGAAGGTCCCGTAGGTCTTGTTCAAGGCCTGGTAGCCCTCCGCTTCCTGGAGCGTGAGGAACTCCTGCCAGCCGTAGGCCACCGGCCCGAAGATCATGGCGGAAGGGTCCTGCTTGAGGATGGCGTTGGACAGCCGGTCCGTCTTTTCCACCATCTCGGCATAGGTGACCTTGTCCGGGTGGATGCGGGGGTGCTTGGAGGGCCAGAGGGCGGGCTCGTTGTCCAGGTCGTAGAACTTGATGCCGCCCTTGAACGCTGGTTGGAAGCGGTGGACCAGGAAGTGGACGAACTCGTCGTCATAAACGACCTTGCTGTCCGGCTTCGGGGCGAGGGTGAAGGGCCCTTTTTTCTCGAACTCCACCTTGGCCCAACGCAGGCCGGGGGCCGTTTCCTCCTTCTTGACCTCGCCCTTCTTGTCCGCGGCCACGTAACCCGCCATCTGGATCGTGACGAGGGAATCCAGGCCGGCCTTCCGGTTTTCCTCCACGAAATGGCGGTACACCGCGCCGGGCTTGCCGCAATCGGCCAATTTGGCCGAGGCGCAAAGGTAATCGTCGCTGAAGTTCTGCCAGTCGGTTCCGGCGCTGGAGTCGTTGTTCGTCCAGTTGTACCCCGTCATGCGGTTGCCGCCCAGCCGGCGCACCGTGGCGTTCAAGCCCTCCGGGTTCTGGGAGTTCAAGCCGTAGACATAGGGGCTGATGGCGCCCAGCACCTTGCCGGGCGATACGATGAAACGGATGTCCTTGGTTTCCGTGGGGGCGGCGGCGCCCGGGGCGGGTGCGGCCTTTCCGCCGGCCTCGACCGGTCCGAAGAAA
>JAICXI010000428.1 GCA_025980505.1 bacterium
CCTGGCCGCCGACGGGGCGGCCACGGGTTTCCCGGCGGGGTTGAAGACCGCGTCCGCCATGCCTTCCACCAAAACGCTCTTGTCCTGGCCCACGGTGGTCACGATCCGGCGGCCCGACAGGATGGCGTTGTCCGTGTAAACCTTGGGGTCTTCCTCCAAAACCAGCTTGTCCTGTTTGGAGAGGAAGGTGGCCATTTGGGCCTCCGCCTTGCCCTGCCCATGGAGGATTTGGACGTTTTGGTGGATCACGACGGTCTTTTTCTCCGAATCCAGTTCCATTTGACGGCCCAGGACCGAAATGGGCCGGCCCTTCTCGTCCAAAGCCGTCAGGAGCGGATGGTCGTGGGCGGTCATGGTATTCATCAGGTCCTGGTATTCCAGGTTGCCGCAAGTGAGGGTCATGGCCTGGGAGGAGTCCGTGACGGTCACATGGCCCGTGGCCGTGGCCTCGCGGTTCCCCGAAAGGGCCCGCATCTCGTCGGAATGGAGGGTGACCTTGTCATGCACGGCCTTCACCTTGCCCTTGAATAAAGTCAGCCCTCGGAGCCGGTCGAACAGCAATTGATAGGCCGAGATATCGACGGGCTGCCGGGCCGACACTTTCCGGTTGTCCGCTTGGATTTCATAAGCGCCGGCCTCCAGCGCCAGTGCGAGGCACAGGACCGCCAGGGACTCAAAAACCCTTCGCTTTGTCAAAATTCTCGATTTCACCCGTATCCCTCACCTGGGTATGGACGTCCCGCATAAACCGGATATTGTTGAGCTGCGTATCGGCCACCATGCCCACGGCCGTAATGTCGTCCCCGCCTTTGTACACGTGGACCTTCCCGTCGGCCTTGATCTGGTCGGTATCGGGGTTCCAATTTAATTTGTCGGTTTCCAACTTGGAACCGTTTTCGACGACCAATTCCACGTGGCCCTGGGCTTCGGTGGCGTTGGTGTCCGTATTGATCACGGCCGCATCCGCCGTCAGGGTCGAAACCAGCTTTTCATTTTTATAATACTGGGCGTAGATGTTGTCCGCATAGGCTTCTTTCTGGCTTTGGTATAGACGCGCCTTATCGGAATAAAGCTCCCACCGTTTCATCCCCTGGATCGTTGAAACCAGGTGGAATTTCTCGATCACCGCATCCGGCGAATTCTCCCCCTGGGACAGGTTTTCCGGGGCGTTGGGCTTGGGCGCGCTGGTGGTCAGGAGCCAGTAAAGCAGGAGGATGGCCACCAGGGAGCCGAAAAACAGCCAGAAATACCTCTTCCGGCGCTGGGCGCGGGGCTGCTCTTCGAAGGCCTCCTCCAGCACCGGTTCGGAGGGATATTCGACGATCTTGTTTTTTCTCTTAGAGGTTTTTCTCACCCTGGACGCTCCACCCCGCCGCCCCGTTCCCCGGCTTGCGGCCCGCCGGCTTCCTCCGGGGGGCGGGTCTTCCACCGCTCGTGCATCCACACCCATTGGTCCGGATAGGCCCTGACGTAGGCCTCGATGAGCTCAGTATAACGTTGGACCGTTTCAACCACGTCCTTTTCCTTGTCGCTGGTTTGGGGAACCTCGATTTCCTTCTCCACGTGCAATTCAAACCGGCCGTCCGCCCCCCGCACCATGAAGGCCGGCACGAGGGCCGCCCCCGTCTTGCGGGCGATCCGGGCCACCCCCGACTGGGTCCAGGCTTGCTTGCCGAAGAAGGGCACAAACACCCCGTCCTTGCCCGTGTCCTGGTCGCAAAGGGAGAAGATGATCTGGTTATCCCCCAGGGCCGCCAGGATGCCCCTCAAGGCCATCCCGCGTTTGATCATGGCCGCCACCCCCAGCTTTTGCAGGCGGAAATCCGTCACCAGCCGGTCGAACCGCGGGTCGTAAAGCTTCTGCGCCACTCCCGACCCCTTATAGCGGTGGCACAAATAGCCGGCCAGCAGTTCCCAATTGCCCAGGTGGGCCGTCACGATGAAGGCTCCCTTGGCGCGCGCCAGGGCCCGGTCGAGGTTTTCCAGCCCCCGGGCCCCCGCCACTTGGGTGTCGAGCTTCGCGCCCGGCCAACGGGTCCAGTGGATGATCTCAAACAAGTTCCGCCCGATGTTCCGCCAGGTGGCCAAGGCCAGCCGTTCCACTTGTCCGGGGTCCAGCCCCGAGGGATAGGCGGTCCGGAGGCCCTGGAAGGTCTTCCGCCTTTCACGGGCGGCGAGGGCGAACACCAGGGTCCCAAACAGCCGGCCCAAGGGGGGCACGGCCGCGTAAGGAAGCCGGGCGATGAGGAACAACAGGACGCGGGCCGAGTAATAAATGAGGTCGTTTTTCATCCGTTGGAAA
>JAICXI010000440.1 GCA_025980505.1 bacterium
CTTTCCCGAGATGGTCATCCTGCGGAAAGTCTTGAAACCCAGACTGATCGGGGTTTTCGTCGGCGTCGTGACCTTGGGCATCTTGTGGGTGGGTTATCTGTTCAACTGGATTTTTTAAAGCAAGGAGGAAAGGCATGAAAAAAATAGAGGTTTTGGGCACGGGCTGCCCCAAATGCCAAAAGCTTTACGCGGCCGCCGAACTGGCGGCCAAATCTTCCGGGGTCGAATTCGCGCTGGAAAAGGTGACGGATATTGAAAAGATCGTGGCTGCGGGCGTCATGGCCACCCCCGCTTTGTCCGTGGATGGAAGGATTTTGTCGATGGGCCGGATTCCAAGCCCGGAGGAAATCATCCGTTGGATCAAGGAATAAACCAAGGAGGCGGCAATGGAAAAGCGGAGGCAAACCATGCCTAACTCAAAATGGGTTTCCGTTCCACTCACCTTATTTGTCCTGGCGGGAATAGCGATTTGGGCACACCGGGAATGGACGGCCCCCTTGCCGCAAGCAAACCAACCCTCTTCCGCCGCCGATTCCAAGGCCGGCGCGGGAATTCCCGGCGCAAGACCCGTTACCGCTTATTACTTCCACTATACCCGCCGGTGTGAAACTTGCCGGGCGCTGGAAGCCTATGCCAAGGACTCCCTGGAATCGGCTTTCGCGGAGGATTTCCATAAAGGCCTGCTGGTTTGGGATTCGGTGAATCTGGAGGATCCCGGCAACGGGCATTTCGTGAACGATTACGGGCTGGAATACCAATCGGTGGTCTTGGTCAAGGGACGCGATCCGCGGGCTTGGAAAAAACTGGATAAGATATGGAAGTTGGTCATGAACAAACCCAAGTTCTACCAATACGTCCAGGATGAATACAGGTCCTTCCGGCGATGACAAGCGGTGATTTCATCCTATCGGGCGGGGCCGCGCTGGCATTGGGCTTCATGACCGCCTGGAGCCCCTGTCCCCTGTTGTCGAACTTGGCCGCGCTGTCCTACATCCTCCGGGAAGCGAACCGCCCGCGGGATGTTTTCATCGCGGGTTCCTCCTACACCCTGGGGCGCGTTTTAACCTACACGGTGCTGGCGGCAATCCTCACGGCCGGTTTTTTATCCGTTCCCCTGGCCTCCTATTCCCTCCAAAAATACTTCAACCAATTATTGGGGCCGGTTCTAGTTGCGGCGGGCATGGTCCTATTGGATTGGGTATCCTTGCCGTCTTTTCCAACCTTGACGCCGGGAAAAAACCAGACCAAGGGAATTGTTGGCCCGGCCCTTTGGGGCGCCCTTTTCGCCCTTTCCTTCTGTCCCGTATCCGCGGCGTTGTTTTTTGGGAGTCTGCTGCCCCTTTGTTTAAAAACCCATTCCATCTTTTGGCTTCCGGCCCTCTATGGGTTCGCAACGGGTTTACCCGTCGCCTTCCTTGCGTTTTTGACAGCCCTGGGCTTCAAGGGCGCCGCCAAATGGCTTCAAAAAACGGCGGGGATCGAAGCGGCTCTCCGGACCGCCACCGGAATCATTTTTATCTTCGTCGGCGTTTATTTTTGCCTTGTTCACTTGTTCGGCGTGCCCTTGTTTTTTTGAACGGAAAAAGAAAAAAGGGGCCAGGCCTACATTTTACACTTTGAATCTGCTGCGCCAAACCCTTGTCCTCGATCGGTCCTTTTTCATCACCCACCACCTGTTCCCCGCCGCGCCGGCCCCTCATCTTCTCCCCGATAGCCCTTGCCACGAACCCGGGATCGGGTCCTGAATATTCCGGTCCGGCTTCGCCAGGCGGCGGACATTGACTCCCCTTTAAAATCAGGAGGCTCCTGGCCGCCAAGGGTTTTACCGGTTGACCGTGCTCATGTCCGCGTAACGGGCACCGGCCGTGATGCCCCTGGGGAAAGCCTCCTCCAGGCGCCTCAAGTCGGCCGCGGTGAGCGCGACCTTCAAGGCGCCCACGTTTTCCTCCAGGCGGTTCCGTTTCTTGGTGCCCGGGATGGGGACGATGTCCGGTCCCTGGGCCATGACCCAGGCCAGGGCCAATTGGGCCGCGGTGCATTTCTTTTCGGAGGCCATGGCCTTGGCCCGGCGGGCCAGCTCCAGGTTTTTCCCGAAGTTCTCCCCTTGGAAGCGGGGATGATTTCGCCGCCAATCCCCCTCGGGCAGGTCCCCGGGTTGTTCAAACGAGCCCGTCAAGAAGCCCCGGCCCAAGGGGC
>JAICXI010000264.1 GCA_025980505.1 bacterium
GATTCCCAGGCGCGACCAGCCCATGCCGTTGAAGGAACGTGGCCGTCGAGGCGTTAAACCAGACCATGAGGAAGGTCAAACCGTAAACTCCGGCCCAGGAAGTGCCGGTTAACAGGACCGGATAGGGCGCCTGGCTGTAGCCCAGTTCCCCCCAGGAAAAGCCGCCCCAAGGCCAGCTGCCCCGGATATATTCCAACGCCACCCAAAGAAAGGGGGCGGCCCAGGCTCCCGGAAGGATTCCTCTTTTTTCCAGGACGCCGTAAGCCCACCCGAAGAGCAAAAAATAAAGGCTCAAGTAAAGCACCAAGGCCAGCCACGCCAGGCCGCTTAAATATCCGGCGGCTTCCAGGAAGGCGATCCAATAGAGGATGCCCCCGAATTGGACGAAACCGAAGAACCCGCCAAGCCACGCTCCCTGCCGCGGGCCCGCTCCTTGGAGGGCCAGGAAAAAAGGGACGAGCGCGAACCAGCCGAAAAAAGCCGTCGAAGGGGTGAGGGTTTTATCCAAAAAACTCGGGAAGGAAAGGCAGACCAGGAAGGCGCTGAGGAGGCAGTAAAGCAGCCGTCGCTTGAAGGAAAGGGCCTGATGCATGGGGGGCATTATAGGAAAATCCGGCGCAAAAGAAACCGCCGGGGGCAATTACTTCTTGCGGGGCTTGCCGGTCGATTCGCGGATGATCAGCTCCACATCGAATCCCCGATGAAGGTACTCGATGGGTTTTTTGTTCAGGATGGCATGGGCCAGGGTCACCGAGGCCTTCCCCATTTCCAACAACGGTTGGTGAAGGGTCGTCAAGGAAGGATCGGCCAGCCGGGCCACGTAAGTATCGTCGAACCCGACGATGGAAATGTCCTCGGGCACCGACCGGCCCTTGTGCCGGACCGCCTTGATGACGCCGATGGCCATCGTATCGGAAACGCAGCAGATGGCCGTCAAATCCTGGATCTGCTCCATCAGTTCCCGCGCCACCTGGTAGCCGGCATCCATGGTGAAGGCGTCGGGTTTGACGTGGGAATAAACGACGTTTTGTTCCAGGAAGGGAATGTTGTTCTCGCGCAAGGCGTCGCGGTAGCCCGCCAAGCGGTCCTGGCAGATTTTCAAGTGTTCGGGGCCGTTCACAAAGCCGATCTTCTTATGCCCCAGTGAAATGAGGTAATTGACGGCCTTATAAATGCCTTTCCGGTCCTCCGCTTGGAGGGTCGGGACCTTTTCCAGGAGGTTGTTCGGCCCTTCAATGGCCACGGGTTGGAGGATGATCAGCGGCAGTTCTTCCTTCTGGAAACGGTCCAAAACCGCGTCTTCCATGGGAACGGACAGCGCGATGACGGCGTCAATGCGGCGCTCCCCCAAAATCCGGTCGTAAATCTCGTTGAAGTCTTCCAAGCTGCCGTTGCAATTGTAAATCTTGAGGTCCACGTTGGCGTGGCGGCATTCCATTTCGATTCCGCGGATGATTTCGTTGTAATAGGGGGAGTCGAACATGGTCCCGAAAATGCCGATGGTATTGGTACGGGACATGACCAGGCTTCGGGCGGCCACGTTGGGGTAGTAGTTGAACTTCTTGATGGCGGCCATGACCTTTTCCCGGGTCTCGGCCGAAATACGGGGGTTCTGGTTGATCACCATGGAGACGGTGGTATGGGAAACGCCGCAATATTTTGCGATTTGTTTTAAGGTCGACCTTGATTTGCTTCCGCTAATCATATCGTTTTCATACCCCCCTGATAAAACTCAAAATGGATAAAAAACTATTTTTTGGACGCTCCAGAAGAAGCGCCATGAGAGGTCCCGGGTGCCGGATTGGATTGGGGATTGGGGGCTGCCTGTGAAGACGCGGAAGGAGGCTGGGCGGCCTGTTGCTGTTTTTCAATCGTATCGACCACCGAACTTCCCGGCCGTTCGTACCGCGGCAGGGCCGCCAATAAAAGGCACAAGGCCATGAAAACAGCCGCCAGAATCGTCGTAAACTTGGTCCAAAAGGTCTTTCCGCTGGTGCCCAACAAGCTTTGGCCCGTGCCGGAAAACAATCCGCCCGCCGTCTTGGGCTGTTGGATGAGAACAACGCCGATCAACAAAAAAGCCGTAAACACAAAGAGAATGGTCACAAACGTAATCATGGGACTCCTTTAAACCCCCGTTAAACTTGGGTTATTTTAATTGAAACCTGACGCAAATGTGTTAAAAAACTTTTAAACCTGGGGCCTTGGCCTTAAAACCCAACAATTGCGGCAAAAGAATCGACCTTTAAACTGGCCCCTCCCACCAGGGCGCCGTCAATATCGGGTTGTCCCATCAATTGTTTTACATTTTCCGGCTTGACGCTCCCCCCGTACTGGATCCTCAGTTGTTGGGCGGTTTCAGCGTTGTATTTTTTCTCCATCAGTTTCCGGATAAAAGCGTGGACTTCATTGGCCTGCTCCGGAGTGGCGTTTTTGCCGGTTCCGATGGCCCAAACCGGTTCGTAAGCGATCACGATATCCGCCATGTCCCCAAGACCGATGCCTTCAAAACAACCCTGGATCTGGGTTTCAATGACTTTTTCGGTCTTCCCCAATTCCCGTTCGGCGAGGGTTTCCCCCACGCAAACAATGGCCTTCAAGCCGTTCTTCAGGACGTTCTTCAGTTTCAAGTTGATCCTAGGGTCGGTTTCGCCGTCGTATTGGCGTTTTTCCGAATGGCCGAGGATGACATATTTCACACCGGCTTCCTTCAACATGGCCGGGCTCACGTTCCCCGTATAGGCGCCCTCATTTTCCCAATGGGCGTCCTGGCAGCCGGGTTGGATATTGGAGAAGCGCAGGGCCTCCACCACCGCCGGGACCGAAAGAAAGGTCGGGCAAACCACGATTTCCCGGTCCGAGATCCCCTTCATTTTCTCATGGAGCTGTTTGACGAAATCGGCCGATTCCTTGACCGTTTTGTACATCTTCCAATTGCCGGCAATGATGGGTTTTCTCATGTCCAACCTCCGAAAAGGATTTTTAAGCCACGAAGAAACAAAAATATTAGCCGTAGCATTCATTTGGAAACCGATGGATTCCACATCTGCTTTTGTCCGGCTTTTGCCGTTGCCCTCTCCCTCGACGGGAATGGACCGGAATGAGGGTGGGGTTGAACCCTCCAAACCCCTCACCGGCTTCGACTCCCTACGGTCGCTCACCGCAGGCCTGCCCTCCTGCCCCGGGGCCTTCGAAAGGCTCCCGCAAGGGGTGGGAGTTTAGTGGTTTCCTATTTTTTATCCGTCAATGCCACAATACCGGGCAGTTGCTTGCCCTCCATGAATTCCAGGGAGGCTCCGCCGCCGGTGGAAATGTGCGACATCTTGGAGGCCAGCCCCATCTGGGTGACGGCCGCCACCGAATCCCCGCCGCCCACGATGGTGATGGCGCCCTTTTCCGAGGCCCCGGCCAGCAGCTTGGCGATGGCGAAGGTCCCCTTGGCGAAGGGCTCCATCTCAAAGACCCCCACGGGGCCGTTCCAGAAAATCGTCTTGGCCGTGCGGATGAAGTTGGCGTATTTCTCCACCGTGGAGGGACCGATGTCCATGCCTTCCCAGCCGGGCAGGATGCCTCCCCGGGGGACGGTCTTCACGTTGGCCTTGGCGTCGAACTTGTCCGCGATCACGTGGTCGATGGGAAGCAAAAGGGGCACGTCCGTGTCGATGGACTGTGTCATCAGCTCCTTGGCCAGGTCCAGTTTGTCCAGCTCCACCAGCGACTTTCCGATCTCGAACTTGCGGGCCTTGAGGAAGGTGTAGGACATGCCGCCGCCGATGATGAGCACATCCACGATCTTCATCAGGTTCTTGATCACGTCGATCTTGGTCGAGATCTTCGACCCGCCCACGATGGC
>JAICXI010000049.1 GCA_025980505.1 bacterium
CTGACCATCGATTTCACCGGTTCGTCGCCGCAGACCGGGGGTCCGGTCAACGTGATGCCCCCCGCCTTTGAAGGGACGGCGGAGGTGAAAGTGCAGGTTTTCACCCTGGCTTTCCGCAAGGTGCAGGAGCAGGTGGTCCGGCAGACGCAGGGCCCCCTCACCCTTCTCCCGGCGGATAAAGGGGGAAACCCCTTGTCCAGCGGCCTTTATTACGTCGTGGTGACGGTCACGCCCTCCACGCAGGGCCGGCCTTCCCTGCGCTCGGTGGTGAAGCTCCTTCTGTTGCGTTAAGCCTTCTGGCCGGTCCATCCCGCTTTTTCAGGTTTTCCTCCTCCCGGTTGGTTGCCCCGCCCGACTTTCCCCCCTTCACGGGTTATTACCGTCGGTTTGAAACTCGTTTTTTCCCCGTTTGTTTTGTAAGATGATCCGCCTTTGATTTTCGCTTCGAACCGCTTTGGCGCGGTCCCGCGGGCTTCCGGCTTGGACCCAAAAACATCCTGTTGAAATTTTGAGGTTTTCATGCGAAAGAAAATTGCCATCCTGGGGTCGACCGGTTCCATCGGCATTTCGACCCTCAAGGTGGTCCGAAAGCTCAAGCCGCCTTTCCAGGTCACGGGACTTACCGCCTACCGAAACGCCAAGGAACTGGCCAGGCAAATCAGGATTTTCCGGCCCCGGGTCGCGGCCATCATGGACTGGAAGTTTTTTCCCCAGCTCAAGGCCCTGACCCGGGGGATGCCGACCCGGATTTTGGCCGGGGAGGAAGGGGTCATGGCCGTGGCGGCCGAATCGGGCGCCGACCTTGTCTTAACCGCCATCGTGGGAGCGGCGGGCTTGAAGCCCACCCTGTCGGCCATCCAAAAAGGCAAGGACATCGCGCTGGCCAACAAGGAGACCATGGTCATGGCCGGGGAAGTGGTGACGAGGGAGGCCCAAAAGTCGGGCTCCCGCATCCTTCCCGTGGACAGCGAGCATTGCGCGGTTTTCCAGTGCCTGGCGGGGGCACCTCCCCTTTCGGAGGTTTACAAAGTGCTCTTGACCGCCTCCGGGGGGCCTTTCCGGAACCTGCACCGGAAGCATTTCCACAAGATCACCTTGAAGCAGGCCCTGAACCATCCCACCTGGCGGATGGGCCCCAAGATCACCATCGATTCGGCCACCCTGATGAACAAGGGCCTGGAAGTCATCGAAGCGCATTTTCTCTTCCATATGCCCTTCGACAAAATCGACATCGTCATCCATCCCGAATCCATCGTGCATTCCATGGTGGAATTCATCGACGGCTCGGTGCTGGCCCAAATGGGGACCACGGACATGCAAATCCCTATCCAATATGCGCTCACTTACCCCGCCCGGGCCCGCACGCCCGTGGAACGGCTGGACCTGACGGAAATCTCCGAGCTTCACTTTGAAAAGCCGGACCGCCGGAAATTTCCCTGCGTGGACCTGGCCTATGAGGCCGGCAAAAGGGGCGGGACCTACCCGTCGGTCCTGAACGCGGCCAACGAAGTGGCGGTGGGCCGTTTCCTCAACCGGGAAATTACCTTCACCCAAATTCCTGAAATGATTGAAAAAACGCTGGCCCGGTACCGGCCCCTGACAAACGGCACGCTGGATGGTATATTGATGGCCGATCTTTGGGCCCGTAAAGAGGCGTCGAAGATCAGTTGACGGCCCATGGTGGCCGCCTATCATCCCGGCTTTTACCTGAAGCCAAGCGCCTCAGGCAAAGAAGCTTATAACGAGGATTGTCCATGAATCTCCTGCACGTTTTGGAAGTTGCGTTGGCCTTCGGCTTCATGATTTTCATCCATGAGGGGGGCCATTACGCGGCCTGCCGGCTTTTCGGGGTCGACGTGGAGGAGTTCTCCCTGGGATTCGGGAACATCCTGGTTTCCCGCAAGTGGGGCAAAACCCTTTACAGCATCCGGGCCTTTCCCCTGGGCGGCTTTTGCAAGCCCAAGGGCGGTGATTTGAGCGGCCAATCGGCGGAGGAAATGTATGCCAAAGCCCCCGAGCCCGGCGAATTCCTCCACGCGTCCTGGTGGAAGCGGATCTTGATCTTCCTGGCGGGGCCGGGCATGAATTTCGTCTCGGCCCTTTTCATCCTGTCGTTCCTTTTCCTCGTCAAGGGGGAGATCATCCCGGTGGAAAAGCCCCTCCTAGGGTTCGTGCCCCCGGGCACCCTGGCGGCTCAGGCGGGCCTGAGGCAGGGCGACCTCCTTTTGAAAGCCGACGGTAAGGACATCACGAACCTGGACACCGCCTACGACGACCTGATGCCGGATTACGGACAGTCCGTGGTGGTGACGGCGGAGCGGAAGGGCAAAACCTTCGACGCCCGGATTGAAAGGCCGGCCAAACCGGTGAACCCATGGGCGGCCAAGGATTGGCTTCACGGCGCCCTCTCCGCCTTGGGATTCGGGCCCACGCCTTCCGAACCGGACCTGGGAATTGGGGCCGTCCGTTCCACGGTGGTGGGGGAGGCCCTTCTGGGAAATCCCGCCCGAAATGCCGGGTTGCAGGACGGGGACGAAATAACGGCCATCGACGGCCAAAAGGTGTCCGACTGGTCCCAGCTTTCCTATTTAATCAAGCACACCCAAGCGGACCCCCTCAAGGTGCAGTTCATGAGGAACCGCCAACCCCATGAGATTTCCATCCAAAGGATCTATAACGGCGAGTTCAAGGCCATCGGCATCATGCCCGAGCCGCTGCCTGCCGGGCAGATGACCACCCAGAAGGTATCCCTGGCCAAGGCCGTCGCGGACGGCACGGCTTTCTCGGTCAACAAGACCCGCGAACTGGCGGGCGGCATCTGGATGCTGGTGACGGGGAAGGTTTCCCTGAAGGATAGCGTGGCCGGGCCGGTGACCATCATGCGCCTGATGTACCACCAGGCCTCCAAGTGGGAGGACTTCTTTACGGTGGTATCCATCATTTCCCTCGTGCTTTTCCTGATGAACCTCCTTCCCATACCGGTGGTGGACGGGGGCCAGATCGTCCTTTGCTTCATCGAGGGCGTCAAGCGCAGCCCGGTTTCGGTCAAGCTCCAGATGGTCTACCAGCAAATCGGGTTTTTCCTGATCATCGGACTGATGGCCCTGGCCGTCTTCAACGACTTTAAAAATATCTTCCTGGAAGTCCACAACCACATCCATTGAAAGAAAGCCGGGGCTTTGAACCGGCCGCCCGGCAGCTAAATCGTTTCGATGGGGATCAAAGGCGGTTTTTCAAGACAAGGAAGGGTCAACCACTTTGTAGGGGAGGCGGTTTTGAAAGTCCACGAATACCAAGCCAAGGAAATTTTCGCCAAATACGGGCTGCCGGTCACTCCCGGCAAGGTGGTCAAGCACCTTTCGGAGGTGGAGGATGCGCTCCAGCAATTCCCGAACGGTCCCTGGGTGGTCAAGGCCCAGATCCACGCGGGCGGCCGGGGCAAGGCCGGCGGGGTCAAGCTGGCCAAAAGCGAAGGCGAACTCCGGCAAAAGGCCAGCGATATCCTGGGCATGACGCTGGTTTCCCCCCAGACCGGCCCGCAGGGAAAGTTGGTGAAGAAGGTCTTCATCACGCCGGCCGTTGATTACAAAAAGGAACTTTATGCCAGCGTCGTCCTGGACCGCCAGCGCCGCTGTCCCGTCATCCTGGCTTCGGCGGAAGGCGGCACGGAAATCGAGGAACTGGCCGCCACCAAACCCCAGGCCATCCAGAAGGTCTACGTGCATCCGCTGGAAGGGCTGCACGCCTATCAGGCCCGCCAACTGCACGTGAGCCTGGGGCTTCCCCAGGACAAGATCAACCAAGGGGCGGCGCTCTTCCAAAAGCTGGTCCGGCTTTTCATGGACCTGGACCTTTCCCTCCTGGAAGTGAACCCCCTGGTGGTCCTGGACAACGGCGACCTCCATTGCCTGGACGCCAAGGTGGCCTTCGAGGACAACGGTTTGGCCCGTCACAAGGATTACGTCCCCTTAAGGGACCCGGACGAGGAAGACGCCAGGGAATTGCAGGCGGCCGAGCACGGCCTTTCCTATATCTCCCTGGACGGCAACATCGGCTGCCTGGTGAACGGCGCGGGGCTGGCCATGGCCACGGCCGACGCCATCCAGCATTTCGGGGGCTCCCCGGCCAACTTCCTGGATGTGGGCGGCAGCGCCACGGCCCGGGCGGTCACCCAGGCCTTCAAGATCATCCTGTCGGACGCGCGCGTCCGCGCCATCCTGGTCAACATCTTCGGCGGCATCATGAAATTCGACGTCATCGCCCAAGGCATCATCGACGCGGCCAAGGAAGTGGGATTGGCCCTTCCGTTGGTGGTGCGCCTGGAAGGCACCAACGTGGAGAAGGGCAGGGAACTGCTGTCCAAGTCGGATTTGAAGTACCGGTTCGCCTCCAGCATGGATGAAGCCGCGAAAACCGCCGTGGAAGCCGCCAAGTAAATCCAAAGGTACGGCGCCTCCGCGCTTAAATTGAACGAGGGGAGTTTTTCATGAGCGTTTATCTCGACAAGAAGGCGAAGGTGATCTGCCAGGGCATTACGGGCTCGGCCGGATTATTCCACTCCAAGGCTTGCCGGGATTACGGGACCCAGTTGGTGGGAGGGGTCACGCCGGGCAAGGGCGGGACGGAAATCGAAGGGTTCAAGGTGTTCGATACCGTGGAACAAGCGGTGTCCAAGACCGGCGCCGATACGACCATGATCTTCGTTCCCGCCCTTTTCGCGGCCGACGCCATCCTGGAGGCCGCCGCCGCCGGCATCCGGCTCATCGTTTGCATCACGGAGGGTATTCCGGCCAACGACATGGTTCGGGTGAACGCGGTGCTCCAGGGGTATCCGGGCACCCGCTTGATCGGCCCCAATTGCCCCGGCATCATCACCCCGGGCCAGGCCAAGGTCGGCATCATGCCGGGGTATATCCACAAGCCCGGCAAGATCGGCATCGTCTCCCGCTCGGGCACCCTGACCTACGAGGCGGTCTGGCAGGTCACCCAACTGAAACTCGGCCAGTCCACCTGCATCGGCATCGGGGGGGACCCCATCGTGGGCACCACCCACTTGGACGCCTTGGAAGCCTTCAACCGGGACAAAGACACCAGCGCGGTCATCATGATCGGGGAAATCGGCGGGAGCGCGGAAGAGGAAGCGGCCCATTACGTGAAGAAAGAAATGAAAAAACCCGTGGCGGCCTTTATCGCCGGCATGACCGCCCCTCCGGGCAAACGCATGGGCCACGCCGGTGCCATTGTTTCCGGAGGCAAGGGTACGGCCAAGGAAAAGATCGCCGCCCTGGAGGCGGCCGGGATTGTGGTGGCCCAAAGCCCCGGTGAAATTGGAAACGCCTTGGTGGAAGCTTTAAAAGGCGGTCCCAAACGCAAGGTCAAGGCTCCGGCAAAGGCAAAAGTGAAAAAGAAGAAATAGCGCCAAGTCCAAGCCAACCTCAAACATTGTAAAAGCCCCCTTTCCGGGGCTTTTTTATTTTGGCGGGACATTTATTTACCAATGACTTGATTGGAGGACCAGTTCGAGGGAAAATTAGGTAAACAATTTCCCTTTCGAAAATAGGTGGTTTCAAAGTCGAATCAGGCCGAGCTGAAATGGAGGCGAAAGCCCTTTCATAAGGGCCCCTTTAAGAAAGGTTCCCTGCTGCGGCGGCCCAAACGAGGGTTTTTCCGGGGGTTTGGCCGCCATCGTTCGGAAGGAACGGCCTTGGGGGCGTCTAATGGCCGGGGGACGGCGGAAGGGCCGTTATCGCCGAACCCTCCGTTCCCGGCCCGACGGCCGGAGCAAGAGACGATTGGCGGGAAAGGGCTGAGGTTGACCATGACCCCTCCTCAAAAAAACCATCTTCAAAAGATCATCCGGGACAAAAAACTGTTCCAGCAGGAATCCCTCATGTACCAGCGCCTCATGGAGGCCATGCGGGGGGACGTGCGGCTGGAGGATGTTTATAAACTGATCATCACCATCGTGACCCAGGGACTGGGTTTCGACCGGGCGGGGATATTCATCCTTCAGCCGGACGGGAAATCCGTTTCCCTGGCCATGGGCATCGACAACCAGGGACGCTATGAGACGGGACTGGTTTACCCCGTGGAGGACCGGCCGGACTTGGACCCTTTTTCCTCCCTGCTTTTCGGCTATAAGAAATATTTCCTGACCAACAACGCCCAGAAGCGGCAGTTCGCCCGGAAGAAAGGATGGGGACGGTATGACCCCGTGGAACAGGACCCCAAACGGTTCCTCAATAACGCCGTCGTGCCGATGGTGGTGGGCCACGGGAAAATCATCGGGCTATTGGCGGTGGATAATTTCTTCAAGCCGAGGTTTATTTCCAAGTCCGACCTGGCCGTCCTCACCAATTTCGCCACCCAGGCTGGTATCGCCGTCGAATCCTTCCACCTGCACGAAAAAATCATCAGCCTCACCATCACGGACCAGCTGACCGGGGCCTACAACCGGCGTTACTTCGACCACTGCCTGGCTGGCGAATTGAACCGATCCAGGCGGTACGGGCGGCCCTGCGGCCTCCTTTACCTGGACCTGGACCATTTCAAGAGCATCAACGACCGCTACGGGCATGCCGGCGGGGACGCCGTCCTGAAGCAAATTGCCGCCCTCCTCCAGGGCAACCTGAGGCAAATCGACCGGCTTTGCCGCATCGGAGGAGAGGAATTCGGGATCCTTTTGCCCGAAGTCTCGCGGGAACATTGCACCGACGTGGCCGAACGCCTCGGCGGCCTGATCCGGCAAATGGTCCCCCAGGTGGACGCCATGGCCGGGAGGAAGGAAAGGGTGACCGCCAGCATCGGCGTGAGCTTCACCCTGTCGGGCGAAGCAACCCCCGACCAGTTGATGATGTTGGCGGACAAGAGCCTTTACCAGGCGAAAAGGGCGGGACGGGACCGCATCGGCGACCTTTTGACGTTCAACCGCGCCTAAGGAGGGGGACTTGCCCAACGTTTCGAAGGCCTCAGTGGAAAAATTGCGGCACCAGAAAAAGCTCCTTCAACAGGAACTGTTCATGTTCCACCGCGTCATGGAGGGGATGCGGAGGGATTTGAGCTATGAGGAAGTCCTCCAACTGATCGTCGGGAGCGTCACCGAAGGGTTGGGCTACGACCGGGCCGGGCTCTTCGACGTGGATTTCAAGGCCCGCACGGTCAAGAGGGCCATCGGCATCGATGCCCGGGGCCGTTTCGAGTACGGTTTCGTCGAGAAAAGCCCCATTTATCCCCGCAAGGGTTTCAACGTCTTTTCGGACATCGCATACGGGTACCTGAAGTACTTTTTTTCCAACAACATCTTCAAACGGATGCCGAAGGCCGTCCAGGTTTTGAAAAACGTCGATGCGGGCGTCACCAGCAACGCCAACGTCCCCATCAAGGTGGGAAAGGGAAAGATCACCGGCATCCTGGCCGTGGACAACCTTTTTTCCAAGCGGCGCCTGACAAAGACCGACATCGTCTCGCTGCTCAATTTCGCCACCCAGGCGGGCCTGGCCATGGAATCGGCCCGGTTGCACGAGCAGGTCAAAAACCAGACCGTCACGGACGGACTGACGGGGATATTCAACCGGCGGTATTTCGACCGCCAGCTTGCGGTTGAAATCAAACGAAGCCGCCTGCGGAAAAAACCCTTGAGCCTGCTTTACGCCGATATCGACCATTTCAAGCGCGTCAACGACCGTTTCGGGCACCTGGAAGGCGACGAGGTCCTCAAACGGATCGCCCACCTCCTCAGCCTGGGCGTGCGGACCGCCGATAAGGTGGCCCGGATCGGGGGCGAGGAGTTCGCCGTCCTCATGCCGGATATCCCGCTTGAGATGGCGGGAGCGGTGGCGCAAAGGCTTGTGACGGAGGTGGAAAGGGACAATTCCCCCATTCCCGCCATGGCCCGGCGGAAGGAAAGGGTCACGATCAGCGTGGGCGTGGCGTGCTTTCCCCGCGGCGGGGTGGAGGGCCGGCAGGCCTCCCTCCTGCGCAAAGCCGACCAAAGTCTTTACCAGGCCAAAAGGGATGGGCGTAACCGCGTGGGCCCACTTCTCGGCCTTTAGGGGGTAGGGGTTTTAGTCCGAAGAGGATTTTGGGGGAGAATGAAGTTCAAGTTGGCGGGAGGCTTGCCTTCTTTCTTGTCGCGGAAAGGAAATCATGTGACAATAAATCATCGATTTTCCCCATTTTTAGTTATCG
This sequence comes from bacterium, assembly GCA_025980505.1. Classification (GTDB taxonomy): domain Bacteria; phylum Oederibacteriota; class Muellerivitia; order Muellerivitales; family Muellerivitaceae; genus JAICXI01. The sequence goes on from JAICXI010000049.1 coordinate 8,188, forward strand.
CCGATGGCCCGCCGAATCCAACCTTTTGGGAAACGCCATGACTTCACGCGACAACCCTAACAAAACGGAAAAAGCCCTTCGCCAGAAGAAACTTCTGCAGCAGGAAGTCCTCATGTACCAGCGCATCATGGAGGGCATGCGGCAGGGCCTGCCCTTCGATGAGGTCCTCAAGTTGTTGGTGACCGCGGTGACCCAAGGGCTGGGCTATGACCGGGCCGGCATCTTCCTCGTCCAGCCCGACGGCGTGACCACCGAATTGGCCATGGGCATCGATACCCGTGGAAAATTTGAAAAAGGCACCTATACCTTCACGGCCATCAACACGCCCAACAACGACCCCTTTTCGGACATCATCTTCCGGTACAAACGGTTTTTCCTGAGCAACAACGTGCCCAAGCGGAGGCTCAAGGGTGGGGGACGGCAGAAACTGGTCTATGTGAACCAGAATGTCCTGAACCACGCCATCGTTCCCCTGGAAATCGGCAAGGACAACGTCGTGGGCCTTTTGGCCGTGGACAACCTGTTCCGCCCCCGGTTCATCTCCAATTCCGACATCGCCGTGCTGGTCAATTTCGCCACGCAGGCCGGCATGGCCATCGAGTCCTTCCGGCTGCACGAGAGGATCACCAACCTCACGGTCACCGACCCCTTGACCGGGGTTTTCAACCGGCGCTACTTCGACAACAACTTCGCCTCGGAGATTTCCCGTTGCAAGCGCTACAACCGGCCCTGCGGGTTGTTGTACGTGGACATCGACCATTTCAAGAAGGTCAACGACCAGTTCGGCCATGCGCGTGGCGACGAGGTGCTGCGCACGGTGGCGCGGGTGCTGCGGGCCGGC
>JAICXI010000137.1 GCA_025980505.1 bacterium
AGCTCCTGATGGCCGTGGCCGATGAAAAGCAGAGGGCCCTGGGGAAAGTCATCATCGGAAACATGGACGAAAACGGCTACCTGACCGACCCGCTGGAGGAAATCGCGGCCGCCCAGGGACTGCCGGTCCGGGAAATCGAGAAGATCCTCAACCTCCTCCAAACCTTCGATCCCACCGGCGTCGGGGCCCGGACGCTCCAGGAATGCCTGCTGCTTCAATTGGAAAACAAGACCGGTCCGACGGCCCGCCTGGCTTATCAAGTGGTGCGGGACCACTTTGGCGACATGGAAAAGCGGAAATACGGCGTCATCACCAAGGCCCTCGGCATCCAGGATGAACAGCTGCGGCAGGTTCTTTCCTTTGTGGCGACGCTGGAACCCAAGCCCGGCCGGTCCTTCCAAGACAACGATACCAAGTACATCACGCCGGACGTTTATGTGAGGAAGATCGACGGGGAGTACGTGGTGGTTTTAAACGACGAGCCGGTCCCCCGGCTCAAGATTTCCCCCTATTATCGCCGGCTGTTGAAGGACAAAAAGGCGTTGGACGGGAAGGAAACCAAGAAGTTCCTCGAAAACAAGATCCAGTCGGCCCTTTGGCTCATCAAAAACATCGAACAGCGGAGAAAAACCATCTTCCGGGTGACGGAAGCCATTTTCCGCATCCAGCGGGATTTCCTTGAAGTCGGCATCAGCGCATTGAAGCCGCTAACCTTGAAACAAGTGGCGGACATCATCGGAATGCACGAATCCACCGTCAGCCGCGTGACCACCCATAAATATGTCCAGACCTCCCGCGGCTTATTCGAACTCAAGTTCTTCTTCACCAGCGGCCTGGAATCGGTGGACGGGATGGATGTTTCGTCCCTCTCGGTGAAGGAAAAGATCAAGGAGATGGTGGCCCAAGAGCCGGTCCAAAAACCCCATTCGGACCAGAGGATCATGCAGCTTTTGAACGAGCAGGGATTGAGCATCGCCAGGCGCACCATCGCCAAGTACCGGGAAGAACTCCGGATCCCCCCCGCCTCCCAACGCAAAAAACTTTAAGCGCCGAAGGGGAACGGGAGGGGCCGCCTTTCCGCCGCCTAATTTGTTTTTCCGTTATTTTTTTGCGGCCGAGGGGAGCCCGGCGGGGCTTTGCAGTTGATTGACTTCCCGGATTCGGGTGTTAGAATAGCAGCTCTTTTGGGCCTGTTTTTTCGGTTCGAGGACGGAAGGAGCCACCTTGTTTACCCCGACAGGAACTGCAATGAAAATCCACGTTACCAGCCGCCATGAACAATTAACCGAGGGCCTCCGCGACCACATTGAGGATAAGATCCGGCGGGTGGAAAGATACCTCGGCAAAATCAAGGAAACCCACGTTATCCTTAATTTTGAAAGAAAAATGCACGTCTGTGAAATCAGCTTAAACGCCAAAAACTTGAAGCTGAGCGCGAAGGCCCTCTCCCACGACATGTACCAATCCATCGACGTGGCCGTCCAACGGCTTGAAACCCAGGCGCAAAAACACAAGGACAAGCGGGTCGGCCGCCACCGCATGGACCCCCCCCGGGATTTGGGTTCGGTCGTCCATGGGCTCATCCCCACTCCCGTGGAAGGCGACGGGGTGAAGGTCGTGCGCTCGAAAAAGTACGCCGTCAAACCCATGACCGTCGAAGAGGCCGCCCTGCAGTTGTCTTCCTCCAAGGATGAGTTCCTGGTTTTCTCCAACGCCGAAACCGAATATACCAGCGTGGTGTACAAGCGGAAAGACAACCATATCGGGCTCATTGAGCCTAATTTTTGAATAAAGCCCCGGAGCCTTTCCGGGGGCCCGCCATTCGGCCGCTCCCGCGGGTCGGGCCGGCGACATCAACTGAAGGTAAGGGTTCTTAATTTCCGTGAAGGGGGAGGGGAGTTCATGCAGATACTGGATTTTTTGACCGTCGACGCCATTAAGATGTCCTTGGAGTCCAAGAACAAGAAGGATGTCATCAAGGAACTCGTGGAGCTTTTGGTGAAATCGGGCAAGGTCAAGGACAAGAAGAAAATGGTCCTGACCCTCCAGGAACGCGAAGAGCTGGGGTCCACGGGTATCGGCCAAGGCATCGCCATTCCCCACGGGAAGTCGGACACGGTGGCCGACTTGGCGGCGGCTTTCGGGCTTTCGGCCGACGGCATCAGCTTCGATTCGCTCGATGGCGAACCGGTCAATATTTTCTTCCTGCTGGTGGCCCCGGAAGGGGCGGCGGGGGCCCATCTCAAGGCCTTGGCCCGCATTTCCAGCCTGTTGAAAGACAAGTATTTCCGCAAGTCCCTTCTTTCGGCCAAGACACCGGAAGACGTCATCAAAGTCATCCAAGAGGAAGAAAAACTCAAGCATTAATCCCGATCAACGGAGCTTTTCCAGCCCGCCCGGCGCCCATGACTTCTATAATGGAATTACAGCATCCCCATCCTGAATTCACTGGAACGGTTAGGCCAACGCCATGAAAAAAATTTCAGTGGAGTCGTTTTTCCAGCAAGCCAAGGAAAGGCTCCGCCTTTCACCCGTCGTTGAGGAGGGGATGGCCGACCGGTTCATCGTGAGCGTGGATATCAACCGGATGGGAATGGCCCTCACCGGTTATTTGAAGTGGTTCCCCTTCGAGCGGCTGCAGATCCTGGGCAAGACCGAAATCCATTACCTGCAGACCCTGAAGCCCGCCCAGCGCAAAAAGATCTTCCAAACCCTCCTGGCCTACCGGCTGCCCTGCATTGTCCTGACCCATAAAATGAAGGCTCCCGCCAACCTGGTGGAGGAGGCCCGGAAACAAAAAATCCCCCTCTTCACCACCTCCACGCCGACCACCAAGTTCGTTTCCGAGATTTCCGTCTACCTGGAAGAGGAATTCGCGCCCGAAACCACCATTCACGGCACCCTTTTGGACGTCTATGGCGTGGGCATCCTCATCCTCGGCAATTCGGGGATCGGCAAGAGCGAGTGCGCGCTCGACTTGGTGGAACGCGGCCATCGCCTGGTGGCGGACGACTTGGTCTATATCAAGCGGTTGGCCAACCGCATCCTGATGGGGTCCCGGTCCGAAATCATCAAACACCACATGGAGATCAGGGGCCTGGGCATCATCAACATCGAAAGCCTCTTCGGCGTGGGGGCCATCCGCGATAAGAAACGCATCGAGCTGGTCATCCGGCTGGAGGAGTGGGACAACAAGAAGGAATACGACCGGCTGGGGCTGACGCCTTCCGTCCATAAAATCTTCGACGTGGAAATCCCCATGTTCCTCATCCCGGTCCGCCCGGGCCGGAACCTGGCGGTGATCATTGAAGTGGCGGCCATGAACCACCGGCTGATGAAGCTGGGTTATTTCACGGCCCAGGAATTCGCGGACCGGGTTTCCCGGATGATGGCGGAGGAAACCGCCCGCACCCTTCCCTCCAAACCGAAAGGCAAAAATTAATGCTGGGGTTCCGCTGGCTGTACCCCGGAATGCGCCTGAAGAGGTGGTTCTTCCTCATCGGCTTGTCGCTGGTGGTCCTGGTGGTCGGGTTTTCCGGCCTCATGAGCCAGCACCTGACCGGCGTCCACTACCGCCCTCACCCCGTCGTGGAAATCGAAGACCACTTGAAACGCCTGAAGTTCGTGGATTTCCTTTTCATGATCCTGGCCCTGTGGGGACTGGTCCTGGGCATCCGGCGCCTCATCTTCTCGGTGCTCACGGTTTACGCCCCCGCCCGCGAAAAAGAATTCATCAACATGGTGTACCAGCGGACGCGGTTGAAGCGCGGGCCCCGGATCGTGGCGGTGGGAGGCGGGACCGGGCTGCCCAACGTCCTTTCCAGCCTCAAGCATTACACCAGCAACCTGACCGCGGTGGTGACGGTGGCCGACGACGGTGGAAGCTCGGGGCGCCTGAGGAAGGAATTCCGCACGCCCCCGCCGGGGGACATCCGCAACTGTATCGTGGCGCTTTCGGACCAGGAAACCCTGTTGAACGACTTGTTCCAGTACCGGTTCAAGGGCCACGGCGACTTGAAGGGGCACAGCTTCGGCAACCTTTTCATCACCGTGATGCGGGAACTGACCGGCGATTTCGGAAGGGCGGTGGAGGAATCCAGCCGGGTGCTTTCCACGCGCGGCACGGTCATGCCCGTCACCTTCGAGGCCATGACGCTCCAAGCCCGGCTTAAAAACGGAAAAGTGCTTACGGGGGAATCCACGGTCGGGAAGAGCAAGTCCCCCATCGACGAGGTGATGTTGAGGGAGAAAAAAATAAAGCCCAATAAGGAGGTCCTGAAGGCCATCCTGGAGGCGGACGCCATCGTCTTGGGCCCCGGAAGCCTTTTCACCAGCGTCATCCCGAACCTTTTGATCCCCCAGGTGGCCGAAACCATCGCCTTGTCCAGGGCCATCAAGGTCTATGTCTGTAACGTGATGACGCAGCCGGGGGAAACCGATTATTACACCGTTTCCGACCATGTGAAGGCGATTTTGAAACATACGGGCCCCAACTTCATCCATTATGTCATCGCCAACAAGGAAAAGGTCCCGCACAAGCTGCTCCAACGCTACGAGGCTTTTGGCCAGGAGCCGGTGGTGGTTGATGAAAAAGCCATCGAGGAACTGGGCGTTCAACTGGTGAAATCCAACTTGCTCCACCAGGAGGATTTTGTCCGTCACAGCCCGGAAAAGTTGGGAAAAGCCATCGTGCGGTTGCTGGTGATTTAAGGGCCCCGAAGGCTTTGGAGTGGGCGGAGGTTTGGGAGCCCGGGCCCCTTTTTTGAACCGGGCGCTGAAAAAAGCATCTTGGAGCACCCGGTCGACCGTCCCGGGATAAAACGAGCCGCTCCTCCCACGGTTTTTTCATCCGCGGCTTGTTCGCCCGCATGAAAAAGCCTTGAAAACCGACTTTTTAAACATTCCGTAAGGAGAAACCTTGATCGGCGTCGTCATCGCAACCCATGGGGAGTTTGGTAATATCCTTCTTTCCACTCTCCGGATGATCCTGGGGGAAATGGAAGGAACGGCGTCTTGTTCCCTCCTTCCGGAGGATTCGCTGGACGCCTTCCGGAATAAAATGGAGGCCGCCTTTCAATCGGTGGACCCGGGGGGGGCGGGAACCCTGGTCCTTGTGGATATGCTGGGGGGGACCCCCTTTAACGTGGCCCTGCAACTGGCCCAACAACGGAAGATGCAGGTGGTGACGGGGGTCAACCTGCCCATGCTCATTAAGATCGCCTCCCACCGGGAGGGAACGGATTTGGAGGGCCTGGCCCGCGAGGTGCAAAAGGCCACCCGGGAGAGCATCGTGACGTCCTTGGACTTGTTCGGGAAAAAGTGAAATGGGGTCCGGCGCGAAAGCCCCGGCAAGGGGTGCCGCGATTGAAGGACGGGGACTTCCCGGAGCCGGGTTCTTCCGTAACGGAAAATTTTTCGAGGGAATATGGACATCCAACTGATCCGAATTGACGACCGCCTGATCCACGGTCAAGTGGTGGTGGGATGGGTCAAGGCCTTGAACATCGAGCGGTTGGTCGTGGTGAATGACGCCATTGCCAAGAACGGCATGCAAAAAACCTTGATGGAAATGGCCGTTCCCACGGGTTTGCGGGTGAGCTTTTTCGCGGTGGCGGAGGGGGCCGAGGCGTTCCTGCGGGGAGAGCCCAAGGAACGCAGCCTCTTCCTCTTTTCAAACCCGGCCGATGTGGTGGAGTTCGCCGATCGGGGCGCGACTTTCGTCTCGGTGAACGTGGGGGGGATGCATTTTTGCGAGGGGAAGAACCAGGTCAGCAGGACGGTTTGCGTGAACGAGCAGGACATCAAGGCCTTCGGCGAG
>JAICXI010000193.1 GCA_025980505.1 bacterium
CATGGTGGAAGGCGCGAAACGGCAGAAGACCCCCAACGAGATCGCCCTCAATATCCTGCTGGCGGCCCTGACGATCGTGTTCCTGATCGTCTGCGCCACCCTGCTCCCTTTTTCCATCTATAGCGTGGCGGTGTCGGGGGCGGGCAAGGCGGTGACCGTGACCGTGCTGGTGGCCCTCTTCGTGTGCCTGGCGCCCACCACCATCGGGGGGCTCTTGTCCGCCATCGGCATCGCGGGCATGGACCGCATGATCCAGGCCAACGTGATCGCCCTGTCGGGAAGGGCGGTCGAGGCGGCCGGCGACGTGGACATGCTGCTCTTGGACAAGACCGGCACCATCACCTTGGGGAACAGGCAGGCCACCGAATTCATCTCGGCCGACCACGTGGACGTCAAGGACCTAGCGGAAGCGGCCCAATTGTCCTCGCTCTCGGACGAGACGCCCGAGGGCCGCAGCATCGTGGTCCTGGCCAAGGAAAAGTACGGTTTGCGGGGCCATGAGATCCACGACTTGAAAGCCGCCTTCGTCCCCTTTACGGCCCAAACCCGCATGAGCGGGGTGGACATCGGCAAAAGGTCCATCCGAAAGGGCGCTGCGGAAGCCATCGAAAAATACATCCGGGAAGAGGGAGGGGAATACCCGGAGGAGGTCCGCGCGGGAGTGGAGTCCATCGCCCGGCGCGGGGGAACCCCCCTGGTGGTGGCCGAAGGCAGGAAGGTCCTGGGCGTCATCCACTTGAAGGACATCGTGAAGGGCGGCATCCAGGAGCGTTTCGCGGAACTGCGCCGTATGGGCATCAAGACCGTCATGATCACGGGCGACAACCCCCTGACCGCCGCCGCCAGCGCGGCGGAAGCGGGCGTGGACGACTTCCTGGCCCAGGCGACGCCGGAGGCCAAGCTGAAGCTCATCCGGGAGTCCCAGGCGGGCGGGAGGCTGGTGGCCATGGCGGGGGACGGAACCAACGACGCGCCGGCCCTGGCCCAGGCCGACGTGGCGGTGGCCATGAACACCGGCACCCAGGCCGCCAAGGAGGCGGGCAACATGGTGGACCTGGATTCCAACCCCACTAAATTGATCGAGGTCGTGAAGATCGGCAAGCAGCTTTTGATGACGCGGGGGTCCCTGACCACCTTTTCCATCGCCAACGACGTGGCCAAGTATTTCGCCATCATCCCCGCGGCCTTCGCGCCCACTTACCCGGAACTGAACTCCTTGAACGTGATGCGCCTGGCCACGCCCCAGTCGGCCCTGTTGTCCGCGGTCGTCTTCAATGCGGTCATCATCGTTTTTCTCGTGCCCCTGGCCCTGAAGGGGGTCAAGTACCGCCCGGCTTCGGCGTCCAAGCTGCTGCAGGACAACTTCCTGGTTTACGGCCTGGGGGGACTGGTCGTGCCTTTTGCGGGAATCAAGCTGATCGACATGATCCTGGTGGCGTTGGGACTGGTGTGAATTCAACCGTCGGCTGGCAGCGGATGGCTACCGCCGGAACTCGGGAGGTTTTTATGTTCAAGGAATTAGGGGTTCAACTCAGGACCTCGTTGGCGGCCATGGCGGTCTTCACCCTGCTTTGCGGGCTGCTTTTCCCGGGCGCGGTGACCTTGGTGGGGCAAATACTCTTCCCCCACCAAGCCAACGGCAGTTTGATCGAGGTTCGGGGCAAGAAGGCGGGGTCGGAACTGATCGGCCAGCCTTTCGACGATCCCAAGTATTTCTGGGGCAGGCCCAGCGCCACTTCACCCTTCGCTTATAACGCGGCCAGTTCCAGCGGCTCCAACCTGGGGCCCACCAACCCGGCTTTGATCGATTCGGTCAGGGAAAGGGTGGAAGTCCTCCGGAAGGCCGATCCGGAGATGGCGGATGCGCCGGTGCCCATGGACCTGGTGACGGCCTCGGGCTCGGGCCTCGATCCCCATATCAGCCCGGCGGGCGCCGAGTACCAGGTCGCGCGGGTCGCGAAGGCGAGGGGACTGGACCCGGCCAAGTTGCGGGATTGGGTGGCTCAAAACACGCAGGGCCGCTGGCTGGGTTTTATCGGTGATCCGGGTGTGAACGTGCTGAAACTGAACCTGGCCCTGGACGCCCTGCCCGAATCGGCGCGGACTACCCCACGATGATCAGGTCGGCCGATTCGGGCAGGCGGTCGGCCAGGTTCTTGAGCATGCGGCCCCGCACCATGCGCCAGAAGAAGGTGCGCTTGGAGGAGCCCACGAAGACCTGCTTGACGTTCAGGCCCTTGGCCGCCTCGGCGATGGAAAAACCCGCGTCCTCGGCCATGCGCCAAAGGGGAATGCCGGCCACGCCGAACTTTTCCAGGGCCGCGCAGGACCCGGTCAGCACGCGCACCGCGTCCTTGCTGGGCTTGATTTCGTTGGGCAGGAAGAGGCCCGGCATCTCATCCACGTAGATCAAATAAACGTTGCTTCGCTTCAGGCCCCGGGCGTAAACCGCGGCGTCCTCCAGCAGCTTTTCGTTCACGAACCGCAAGGCCACCATGATGGGCGAGGTTTCCATGATGCTGGCGTCGATGGCTTCCTCCAGGGTCAGGATGTTGGAGGCCTCGGGCAGGTCGGCCACGGTGGATTCGGCCCGGGCGAACTGCACCACGGCTTTTTTGGAGGCCTTGATGCGGTGCCAGATGCCGGTGGCCACCAGGAGGGCGGCGAGGGTGCCGCCGAAAAGAAGCGCATCGGGTTTGTGGAACATGTTGATCACCCAGGCCGCCAGCAGGGCCAGGGTGGTGAAGAACCCGCTCCAGAACTTGAGCCCCCGCACGCCGTCCCTCCAGCGCAGCTTGTCGATGGCCAGGGACGACAAGGACAAGGTGCCCAGGAGGCCGAAGTTGTAAAGGTCGCCCAAAGCGTCCACGTTGGCCTTGGTGATGAGGATGATGGCCATGGGGACCAACCCCGAGATTAGGATGGAAAGATAAGGGGTGCCCATCTTGGGATGGCGCTTCCTCAGGAAGGAAGGCAGGAATCCCAGGTCGGAGAGCCGGACGTTCACATGGTAGTTCCCCACGATGGCCGTGTTGCAGGCCATGAACAGAAGGGCCGAGGCCGCGATGACCACCGCCACCCCCAGGAGGGGCCCGCCCACGGCGAAGCCCAGGGCGGACAGCAGGGAATCGGACTGGGTTTGCTTGACCGATTCGGGCAGGACGTAAAGGGCCGCCGCGGTCATGGGCGAGCTGATGAGGGCGATGGTCCCGATGACCCAGATCATGGCGGTCATGGCCGTGGACTTGACCGGCAGCTTCATGGCGCCGGAAATCTGGGCCACCGATTCCAGGCCCGAATATGCCAGCCAGGTGGTGGCGTAACCGATCATGACGGAACTGAAGGTCAGGGGGATGCCGGGGTGCACGATGCTGCGCCACCAACCGCCCCAGGAAAGGGTGTGGTGGACGGTCACGTAGAAGTAAGCCGCGCCCAGGAGCAGGAAGGTCACGATGATCTCGGCGGTGGCGAAGGTGGAGGTGACCGAGGCCGATTCCTTGATGCCCACGATGTTGATGAGGATGAGGACCAGGAAAAGCACCATGGAGGCGGCCTCCACCAGGTCCTTGGTTTCGGGCATGAGGCTGGCGAGGTAGTAAAGGCCCGACACCCCCGAAATGGCCGAGGTCAGGAAATAATCCACGGTGATGAAGGCGCCGCCCACCAGGGGCAGGAACTCGATGGCCGAGAAGGCCTCGCGGACGATGGAAACCACGCCGCCGCCGTCGGGGCAGCGCTCACAGATCTCCACGTACTTCAAGGCGATGGAAACGAAGACGCCCGTGGTGATGAACTGGGCCAGGGTGGCCAGGTTGCCGATGGAGTTGTAAAGGATGCCGGGGACGTAAAAAACCGAGGTGCCGATATCGGCGTAAACGATGGCGAAGACCAGGACCCACCCGAGCTGGTGGACCTTGATGGACGGCGTTTTGGAATCCGACATGGGATGCCTCCGGAGCCTACGAGGTTAGCTGTCGGGCTCGGCGCGAGCGGCTCGCCGGTTCCAACCCTTGGAAGAGGTGGAACTTCGCCCCAAATACTTGGGTCCCCCGTTTGTCTTGAAGGGTGCCTTGGCTTCCCTCTCCGACAACTCGGCTTTAATAGCGGAGTATCTTGTTCGCTTTGAAGGGGCTAATCAATGGAAATTCAAAAATTTTAAACGGCTTTACCCCGTCCCTAAACCGGGGAAACCTGAATCCCTGAAAAACCCTTCGTTTAAGGGTTAAAAAACATGTTGTTTAACATTAAAACAAGAGATAAGATGAAGTCCATGTTCGGTAAGTTCTTTATTCTTACCTCCTCCCCCTGACAGGGTCCTGGCTTTTAAAAAAAAACAAAAAACTAAACAAGTTGTTGGGTTTGGATCGCGACCTTTTGTTGTGAAGAGATCACCCAAATTTAATTGGGATAAATGAGTAAAACATTTAACCCGATTTGCAATAATTATTTTTTAAATGACAAAAAGAGTTGTAATTTTGACCCCTTGATGGAAAAAAAGACCATGAAAAACCGGACCTCCCTATTGTTCCTTCTCGTCACTGAACTGCTGGCGCTTGCGGCGACGGTTGCGAATGCCACGACCTGGACGGTTTGTCCCAGCGGTTGCAGTTACACCACCTTTTTCGACGCGGAGGCGGGCGCGA
>JAICXI010000001.1 GCA_025980505.1 bacterium
AGGGGGATGGCGAATTGACTTGGCTGGTTCCCACAGGTTCCAAATTGGAAGAGGAAACGGCCCTGGGCGTCGAATTTCTGGACGCGGCAGTTATGCCAATCCGTGACATAGACGTCCCCCTGCGCGTCCGTGACGGCGTCGATGGGCTCCCGCAATTGGCCCGGTTCCCCGCCCTCGCCGCCCCATTGCAATTGGAACCCATAGCGGAGGGTGGGTGGCTTCAAGGTCCGCCGTAATGGTTTCGGCGTTTTAGAAGGGGGGGAAGACGGTGGGAGAACCTGTTTTTGCGGTGGCCGGGGCGAAAGGAAGTAACAGGCGCCGAAACCCAGCAGGAAGGCCGCGGTAACCGCCAGTGCCGGCCTCAAGGCCGAAGGACCGCTTTCATGGGGTTCATCCGGAATAAACCACATATACAACCTCCTGGGCGATACTCAGCGAATCAAAGGAGACTTATCTTTTCAAACGGTTCCCGATGCCCGGTGGACCGTTTTCCGGGAACTTCGGAAGCGGTTAATGAATGGGGACAGGCGTACCACCGCCGGGGATTGGAGAGGATAAAGGTGAGGGCGCGGTACCCTTCCAGGGAATAAAACCGTCGTGGACCAGGCTATGGGCCAGGATCAGGCTGAAGAAAAGGTGGCCTTCGGGGTTGAGGTGGTCGTTGCCCCCAATCTCGGCCAGGGGATAAAAAGAGATGCCCAGGGCCGTTATCTCGTCGTTCAAGTCCAGGAAGGGAATGTGGAACTTCCGGGCCGCATCCACCCAAATCGTCGGGTCTTCCGCGTTGGGCCTGAAGATGCCCGTGTGGGTGGAGCAGAGAAGAAGACGCACAGGTTGGCCGGAAGAGGTTTTCATCGCCGACAATTTGCGGTTCAGGATGTCCAAGGGTTTCCCGTACATTTCAACCAGCAAGTCGTGAAGCTCGGGCCTGGAGTATAGCGCTTGATTGAAGACGAAGTTGTTGCCTTCGATTTTCACCAGATGGTGTTCCTTGCAAAAGTCGTAAAACTTCCGCGCCACTCCGTCGGGGATCCTTTGAAGCGGCGGTTTCAACAGGTATTCCATATCGTTGGGATATTTGGGAATGCCTTCGTGCGTCATGGGGTTCATGAAGTAGAACTTGAAGGGAAACTCGTCTTCGGGTGTCGGCGGGTCGACGATCAAGACCAAGTCGATATCATCCTTTTGAACGGCGCTCGGAACCCGGTAGGTCGGCCACAGGAAAAGGGGTTGGGTTGCGGAGGTTCCCGTGTTCATGACCTCGAAGTTCATGGGAGCATCCTCCAGCGCCGCAAGGGCGTTGAGCTCCGATTCCAACCGCTTGGAATAACGGACCTGGGGCGGGTAATCGCCGAAAGCCTTCACGTTGTAGGAGGTTTGGAAATCATGGCCGACGATCATCAAGGATCGGGAATCGCCGACGATCAGGATGCGGAAGGTCCGGGGCGGTTTGGGGGCGGGTGAGTCGATGGCGCCTGCGCCGTCACTTAAATCATAGTTTCCGGATAAGTCGTGAAATGAAGTCAGCATATTGAAATAAGGGTTGATGATATAAAGCCGCCTCGGCTCCAGGGGATCGGCGACGAATCCGGGAAGGTCCTCCATGTTCAAATTGCTGAGGGGCAAAAACCAAAGCCCCGGCTGGGGTATCCCATCCCCCCAGACGGTTGTAAAGGAGACGGGATGGTTGTCCGGAAAGAGCCGTTGGAGGGGAGCCTGGACATCCCTCTGGAGCGCGTAAAGGCAGCCGCCGCTTTGCGCCAAGGCTAAAACGTTGGATCCCGCCGTGACGGCCAGGGACGGAGGCGGGGCCGGTCCCGCTCCCGGGGTCCATTTCAACACGAAAACTTTGGGAGTGTCGCGGTCCGACACATACAACTGGTTCCCGGCCGCGCAAAGAGCGAAGGGATGACCTAAACCATCCTGGGTATTGTTTGGAACCAATATCACTTGGCCTGTCTTCATATCCAATCGCTTTAACGTCATTTGACCGGGTTGGGTGAAAAAGAGGGAATCGGCTCCGGGCAGGTAGGCCATGTCCCGGATGCCAGCCATGGAAACAGTGTCGGCCAACCCTTCGGCCAAAGTTGTGGGTTTGCTCCCCGCCAGGGTGGTCACGATTCCGTTTTTCAAGTCGACAAGGCGAAGGAGCTTATTGCCGGTGTCGTTGACCACCAGGCGTTCGCCCGGTAGAAAAACGACCCCACTAGGTTGGCCGAAACGGGCTGAGGCCAGGGGACCATCCTGCTTGCCCGGCGCCTCCTGGCCCGTCAACGTGGTCACCCGGTTGTCCTGGTCCAAGTGGATGACCCGGACCCGGTTGTTGCCCGAATCAGCCACGAAGAGCCGGGTGCCGTCGGAACTGGCGGCCAGGCCGAGGGGTTTATTGAAGTAAGCCGAAGTGAAACCGCCGTCGCGGAAGCCGGCTGTTCCTTCGCCGGCCACCAGGGCGACGGAAGAGGACACAGGCCGCACAGCTCGGCCTGGCCGGGGGAAGAAAAAAAAGACTGATAAAAAAACAAAAAAAAACGACTGGGAAAGGCGGTGCCTTTCAAGACTCGTTGAATAATGACGCTTCATAAAGGCATGGCCTTGCACTGAGGGTTGATGTCTCTAGGTGAATCCTGGAGAAACAATATTTGGCGAGTTTACCATAACAAACGAAAAGCTTTGAAATAGGACGCCTGGTTTATTTCCGAAAAGTCATGGGGAGGATAACTCGAACCTCCTTAAAATTCCAAGGCTTCCGAATGAGTTGTGGTAAACTTTGATACATTTTCTAAACCGATCTTACGAAAGTCGTTTATTTCATGACCTTGACCCGAGACTTCCTGAAGGGGGCCTGCCTCTCCTTTTTCGGCCTCCTGCTATCGGTTGAGATTTTCCTGCGCCTCACCGTCCCCTCCGGCCTCTGGTACCGCCATTTCGACTTCTCGGGCGACATGACCAGCCGGGCCGAACTGAGGGACCGCCTCCATTACGCCGTTCCGCCCGACCATCGGGTTCTCCTTTTAGGCGACAGCGTGTTGGGGGCGAGCGCCCTGATGGAACACCGCATTCCCCGGGCCCGGCTCACGACCCTTTCCCGGATTTTACGGGAAGGGCTCCGGTCGGAAGGTTTCAACGCCTTGAGCCTGGGCTCGGACGGGTTGCTTCTCCCGGACATCGAGGGGCTCACGGCCGAATGGAACGACCCGCAACCTGAAAAAATCCTCCTCCTCCTCAATTTCCGAATGTTCTCCAGGGAATTCGCCGAAGGCTTCAAGGCCCTTTCCCGGGACTTCCTTTTAACCGACCTGCCCGAAGACATCCAAAAAAGACTGGCCCCCGAGACGCCTCCCGGCCAGGAAGCCCGCTTGAGCGACGGCCTGTACCAGGGAATGTGCGACCATTGGGTCCTTTTCCGGGAAACCCAGGCGGCCAAAACCCTCTGGTATTACCCGAGCCAGAAGGATTTCTTCCAGCGGCTGCTGGAGGGGGTTGTGGGACGCAATGACATGGAAGCGGACATCCTCGAGGCGGCCTTGAAACAAAAGGTGGCCCCCTATTACCAGGCCTACTCCTGGGATCCCGATGCCTTGCCGCTGACCTGCCTCAAAAGGATCCTGGATCTTTGGAGCCGGGCCCGCCTGCCGGTGACGGTCGTCTTGACGCCCCAAAACGAGCGGTTCTTGGGGAGCTATCTGGACAAGCCCAGCTTTCAAAAAAACCGGAAGACTTTGTCGTCCTTCCTGAAGACATACACCCGCCGGGGAATGGTTTACAAAGATTGGTCGGGGAAATACCCCTCTTCCTTTTTCCTCGACCACTGCCACTTGACGCCCGAGGGCAACCGGCGATATGCCGCGGACCTCCAAGTTCTCTTGGAAGGGAAAGGGCGATGACCCCCGGTGATTTCTGGAAAGGTTTCGGGATCGGGGTGGTTTTATTCGCCTTGTTCCTTGCCATCCTCCTTTTTTCCGGCGACCTTTCGGCTTCCAAATTCATTTATGTGGATTTTTAAATGATCTTCAACACCAGCTGGTTCCTTCTCTTTTTCCTCCTCTTTTATTTCTTCCTGTGGCTCATGCCGACGGCCAAGATCCGGTTTTTTTATGCCTTGGCTTGCAGCGCGGTGTTCCATTACCATTTCGCCGGACCCGCCGGGGTGAAACCCATCATCGTCATGGCGGTCATCACTTTCCTGCTGGCGCTTTGGATCGCCCGTTGTCCGGCGGGCGGGCCCCGGAAAAAGTGGGTTTATGGGCTGGCCCTGCTGGTCCCGGTCTCAGGCCTTTTGTTTTACAAATACCGGGCGCTCTTGTTGGGCTCCCTCGGTTCCCTGGTGGGCGGCGGGGCGGGTAACTGGCTTTCCGCCCACGCCATCCAGCCCGCCATGCCACTGGCCATTTCCTTCTTCACCTTCGAGTTCGTGCATTACCTGACGGACGTCTACCACGGCCACGGCGAGCCCGTCCGCAATCCCTTCAAATTCGGCATTTTCTGCATCTTTTTTCCCTCCATCGTTTCGGGTCCCATCAAGCGGTTCCAACCCTTCCTGGCCCAACTGGAGGAAGGGCTCCGGCGGCCCCCGTTGGAAAAAGCCCTTTTGGGGCTGGCCCAGGTACTGCTGGGTTTTTTCAAGAAGCTGGTCATCGCCGACAACGCCACGATGACCATCCACCTCCTGGAAAAACGCACGGACCTGACCTCCGGCCCGATCTGCCTTTTGATGGCGCTTCTTTCCATCCGGATCCTGTTCGACTTCAGCGGTTATTCGGACATCGCCATCGGCCTGGGCAAGATGATCGGACTCGATCTGCCGCGGAATTTCAACTTCCCCTACATTTCCAGGAACATCACTGAGTTTTGGCGCCGCTGGCACATGTCGTTGAGCAGCTGGATCCGCGACTACATTTACATCCCCATGGGCGGGAACCGTTATGGAACGGCGCGGAAATTCATGAACCTGATGGTGACCATGTTCGTGTGCGGGCTTTGGCACGGCGCCAGCTGGCACTTCGGCGTGTGGGGCGTTTACCACGGGGTGGCCCTGGCCGGGCATAACCTGTGGGAAAGATCCGGCCTGGGCCAAAAGTGGGCTTCCCTCCCTTTCAGCCGGTGGGTGGATGTGGCCGTGACCAACGTTTTCGTGGCTTATGGATGGTTTTTATTTTTTTACCCCCTGGACCAAGTGGCGAAATTTACCGGCCGCCTTTTCCTATTTCACTAAGCAAGGACTGATCGGTGGGATTGATTCGTTTTTCCTTTTCAACCCGGTTCCGGGCCCGGTCGTTGCGCCTCATGGCGGCGGGGATGGCTTTTCTCCCGGGTCCGCCTTCCTTCGCCTTGACGCCCATGGAGTATTACAACAGCCTTGTGGCGGGAGGCGACGACGCCGGCTTCCGGGACGGGGAGTTTTACCGGGCGCGGTTCTCCCATCCTTCGGGGCTCGGCCTGGACGGCCCGGGCGATAGAATGTTCGTCGCGGACCGGGACAACCACCGCATCCGTGTGGTTTATTTGAACCGGGACAACCGCGTGGAGACGCTGGCGGGGACGGGAACCGCGGGCCGGGAGGATGGGCCGGTTTCCAAAGCCACCTTCAACCAGCCCTCGGCCCTGGCCTTTATTCCCCCGGACCAATTGGCGGTGTTCGACGCGGGGGACAGGCTGTTGAGGGTGGTCGACCTTCGGGCCGGGAGGGTGTGGACCGTTCCCCTTGGACCCTTGGGTGGGGTTTGGAACTTGGTTTACGCCCCGCGGGAAGGAAGCCTTTATTTTTCGGAGCCCGCCGAGGGTCTTCTCCAACGGTTGGATTGGAAGACACAAAAAGTAACGACGGTTTTAAGCGCGAATCCCCAACTGCCCCATCCCCAGGCCCTTTGCCTCCACCAAGACCGGCTTTATGCGGCGGACCGGGATTTACCCGCGGTTTACCGCATCGATCGCGACGCTTCGTCCCCGCCGGGGAAAGCCGCCGTGAACTGGGTGGAAGTGGGGAAGGGGGACCATATCCAGGAACTGGCGGGTTCGGTGAGTTTCCTGTACGCCCTCCAGGCCGGCCCCATCCCCCTGGCGCGGATTTTGCCGGAGTCCCGGGCTGTGAGCTTGGCAACACCCTGGGGATTCCCGGTGGATAACCAGAATCCGGGGACCGAGCCGCTCTTGAAGTTTGACGGAGGCGCCCCCGTGGGGTTCGCCGCGTCGCCGAACCAGGAAAGGAAACTTTTTATCTCCTGTCCGGGAGCCGGCCTGCAGGACATCATCAGCGTCAAGGATTACGATTTCGACAAGTGGTGGAAATCCTATTCCCGGTATGGGGAACCCACTCCCTTAACCTACCTCACGGATTTTGAATATCCGGCCGCCAAACCCCCCCGGACCTTCCGTATCTTGTTGGTGGGTGAATCCCGCGTCCTTACGGCGCCCGCCCTGGTGCCGGGGGCGAGCCCTTCCGGCTTCAACGAGCTCCACTGGACCCAGGATACGCTGAGGACGGACACCTTTCCGAAAAAGCTGGAACTGGGGTTGAACACCGAGGCGTCCCTCCGGGATGGCCCGGTTCATTTTGAGGTTTTGGTCCTTTCCCGCCACGGGTTGGCACCCGGCGCTTACCTTTATGACGAAGTCCCGCTCTTCGTGAAGCGTTACGACATCGACCTGGTACTCGTGCTGGCGGGAAAAGCGGGATACGAGGATTATTTTGAAAAACCCATCCGACCGGAGGGTATTCCGGCCCACGATTTGGACCCCGCCTACCTGCTGAAGGCCCTCCCGGCCCGTATCCCGCCCGGAACCCCCGCCCGGTTTTACGGGCTTTGCCGGCAAAAGGGATTCTTGAAGGATGGCGCGGGATTCCCTTTTTGGTGGGAAATTCTCGATAAGGGGGATGGGGAAATCCGCCGGGACCTGATGGAAATGACGGCCAGGCCCCTGCGGCTTTTCGCGGAACGATTGAAGTCCATGAGAACCTCCACCGGCTCCGTACCCCGGTTGGCGTTCTTTTACGTCCCTTGGCGGGATTGGGGTCCCCAGGACAAATGCGAAGCTTTTTGGGACGACCTTTGCCGGGAAAACCACCTGGGCATGCTGGACTTGAGCGATTCCTTCAACGCGTTGAAGACGGGTTTTTATCCCATCAACCAGCCCAACTGCATGCGCCACTATACGGCCGAGGGGGGGAATGTGTTGATCGCCCGGATTTTAGGTTACTATTTGATGAAGCAAGGGTGGGTTCCCTAGGAAACCTATCCAAGCTGCGGATCGTCGGAAGAGTATATCGGTTCATTTTAAGGAGGCGCTCATTGAAGAAACTATTATTGGTGATGGGGATGTTTTTGACTTCAGTACCCATCTTCGCCCAAGAGACCCCTGCGGCGTCGACTTACTTGGCGGCTCCCACGCCGGCCGCCAGCCCCCTGTCCCGGGTCATTCCAAAATGGAGCATGTCGGCGGTGCCTTGGGACGCATGGTTCAAGGACAACGCCATGGTCACGGACAAGACCGACTATGTCCATTTCTTCTGGAATGCCCAGGACTTCAAGGCCAACTTCGAGGTGAAGGAGAAAAAGAAGAGACTGGCGGAGGCCGCCCTTCAACTGGTGTCGCGTCTTTACCCGTCGGATGCCAAGGCCGACTTAGTGAAGGTGGATATCGTGTATGTCCTGGAAAGGGATGTCTATGGCCAACCCAAGTGGGACAGCCTCCAACAAGTGGCCCACTTGGAATTCTTGCGGTCCAAGGACTCCAAGCTAGCTAAAACCAAAAAGGAACCCTCCGACGAAGCGCTCCAAAAAGCTTTTGACAAGTTCGATTTATTTTAATGAAAATTATTTTATTTTTAATCCTGATTTGGTTTCCGACGATGAGCTGCTGGGCGCTGTCGCCCATGCAAAGCTTCCAGGACTTGGTGGCGGGTGAAGGAACCGATGGATTGAAAGATGGGCCTTTTTATTCGGCACTTTTTCATTCACCCACGGGATTGGCTCTTAATTCCAACGGAAGCAAGTTATATGTCGCCGATCGGGAAAACAACTGCATCCGGGTTGTAGACCTGGCCGCAGGAAACTATGTTTCCACTTTAACGGGCTGTCTTGAGGCGGGCTATTTGGATGGGCCCCTTTCCAAGGCACGGTGGAATGGACCCATTGGGTTGATTTACCTGCCGGGTGACCGCTTGGTGGTCAATGATACGGGCAACAAGAGGATCCGAGAGATCGATTTGCAGGAAAAAACGGTTCAAACGTTGGCTGGAAACGGTCAAACAGGACTCCAAGATGGAAAGGGTCTTCAAAATCCGTTGGGGCCCATTTGGAGCATGGCTTACCTTCCCGCCCAAGATTCGGTTTATTTCACCCAGCCAGATTTTAAGGCACTCCGGCGGTTGAAATTGGGAAGCGGGGAAGTTTCGACTGTCTTTTCGGAGGAGCCACGGCTTCCCCGTCCCACGGCCCTTTTTGTCATGGACGAAAAAATCTATATCGCCGAAGGCGATGAGGGGCAGGTTTACGAACTCATTCCCCATGACAAGGTTGAAAAAATCGACGCGAGTGCTTTTGATTGGGTGTCTCTGGGAAAGGGCGGGAAGATATTGTGCCTTGCGGGTTCGGACGGGACTTTGTACGCCTTGCGTACCGATGAGCATTTCCCTTTGGTTCGGTTTTCACCTCAAGCAACTCCGGTGGGCCTTTTGACCGTTTGGGGGGGCCCAATCCAAGATTCACTCTCCGGGACTTTCTTTAAGGATGTTTTATCCCCTTCGCCCATGGCCATGGTTGTCGATCCCCGTACGCCGCACAAATTTTATATCGCCCACCCTCTTTTAAATATTGTGACTTCTTTCCGTGACCTGTGTTTGACCGAACGGGGTGGACTTTGGAATTTAAACAAGGGAGGGCTTACCGACTTTGATTACCCTTTTTCAAAACCGCCGGGGGTATACCGTATTCTTCTGGTGGGCGATTCCCACATCATGACAATTGCGGGACAAGGACCAACGCTCTCCGTTTTCAAGGCGAATATGGAGACGCTGGCCAAAAGGATGGAGCTGATGCTTAATACCCTCGCGGCCATGGAAGACCTACCAACCCGTTTTGAGGTGCTGACGGATGGGAGAGTTGCCGGCGAAGTCTTAAATCTGTGGCCCTATTATTCCGTTCCTGCGATCGCACAGAAGTACGATATTGACACAGTGCTTTTTTGTTTGACGCCTAACTACACCGATTACGTGTATTTTCTCAGGCCTTTAACGAAGGAAGGTATTCCTTCCGAAAAGGACGACCCTGAATATATTTTAAAGCCGATCCAGGATAGGATTCCGGAAGGATTGCCGCGCCGATTTATCGAACTTTGTCAGGCAAAAAATTTGGTATCTATTGAGGGAAACCAATTTCATTTCTCTCCATTGGCGGATCTGGTTCAAGATTCCCAAATAAGAAAGTGTATGGTCGATCTCTATAGCCGCCCCTTGAAGTTACTGAAGGAAAAACTGGCTTCTCAAAAGACATCCGGCGGACATGCCGGAAATTTGGATATCTGTTTGATACCTTGGGCAAAATTTTACCCTTTTGAAAAGGAAAAACCCTTTTGGGAAGACGTACTCAAGGAAGTCGGAGGACCCTCCACGGATCTTTCCGACCTTTTGACGGCCTTTCGTGTTAGTTTTTATCCTCTTTCGGAGATAGATGGGAACGATCATTACACCGCCGAAGGACAGGGGCTGATTGCTTTTGTGTTGACCCAGGAATTGATTCGCCAGAAACTCTTTCCTTTTTCATCCTCTCAAAAATGATTTCCTTCCGCAGAACTCCAAAAAATTTTTGACAAGTTTGATATTTTCTGAAGGTTAAATCTTTAAATTTCCCTACAAATGAGGCTATTTTCCAGGTTATTTAATTAGGAAATCGGTATCCTTTTGAATACAATCTCCACCTAGCCGGTCGAGTTGCTTTATTGCCCTATCAATGACCCGCCCGAATTGATTCATCCCAAGGAGATTGATATGAAATTTAGAATTTTAGGAGTAATCCTCCTCCTGGCCGGGTCTTCCATTCTGATGATCGGTTGCCCCGGCAGCAGTCCCAGTTCCCCCGCAGCCCCCACGGCGACGCCCACCTTCACGAACACGGTCTGCATGAACGCCAGCGGCACGCCTTGTACTTCCACGCCGACTTTCACCTTCACGGATACGGCCACGGCCACGGATACGGTGACGGATACGGCCACGGGCACGCCGACCCATACGGCTACCGCCACTTATACCCGGACGGAAACGGGTACGCCGACGGATACGGCGACATCCACGGCGACCGGTACGCCGACGAACACGGCGACCGTAACCGACACCCCCACGGTCACCCCTACTCCAACCGATACCTTAAGCCCCACGCCGACGGGCTCCGATACGCCCACTTTTACGGCCACCTCCACGGTCACTTTCACCCCAACGCGGACGGCCACGGACACCGCCACAGCCACCAACACGGTCTTCTCATGCGCGTCCACCGATACCTTCACCCCGACGCCTTCCGGCGGCAATTCCATTTCCGTGACCGTGCACGTGACGGGCGGGACGATCAACGCTTCCCATCCTGTTTTTGTCCATGTGGACAACACCTCCCTGGGAAGCCCGACGACCTCGTTTGAGGGAAACGCGAACATCCTATCCAATAACGGCGTCAATAAGTTCACCGGAATTCCGTCGGGTAGTGACGCCAGCTGCATTGTGGCGGCTTTCTTTGACCCCGCCAATGCGATCAACCCTTATAAGGCCGATCATGGCGGCGACATCAATGTGGGGGGGTATTTTGTGGGCTGGAACGGGTCCTCCACCGGCACCTGCAGTTTCGGTTCCCTGACGGCGGTCACCGCTTCCAGCAGCGCGGGAGTGTCCCTTTACCTTGGAACCACTTGCGTGGTAAACGGCTTAAGCGGCGCCTTGTCCTACACCGGGAGCGGAACGGTGGATAACTGCCGGTCGATCGTTGTGCAGATTTCCACCGGCGGACCCTCTTTTTCGAACTTCAACGCCGGGATGGTGACCAATGGGATTAGCACGCCTTTCGCCACTACCTCCGGCAATTCCCAAAGGTATGACATCATTCCCAATAACCAGTACATCGGGGGAGGGGACCCAACGTCTTATTACATCAGGGCCTATTATGATTCCAACGCGACCGGAGGTTGGTCCAACCCGCCTTCCGCGGGGGAGCCTTGCAAACAGTTGACGGGGACCTTTACCACCTCCAGCGCGCAACAAGCGGGGTTAAACATCACCTTCAGCGATACGGATAGTTGCGGTAATTAATACCAAGGTTAAAGGCCCGGTTCCTATTGAGGAGCCGGGCCTTTTTTGTTTGTGAAGCCGGTTAAGGCCCGCAGTCTTTAAGAAAAACCTTTTGGACCCACCTTCCAATCGCTAGGCCGACATCCTTTCGCCTTAACTATTCTTGGCAGCCGTCCCTATTCCATAGCCCCTCGCGGAAAGTTTTTCCTTCCGTGATCGAACGAAAAGGGGTTTTAAACATTCACTTCCAAATTGGATGTAATTTCCTCACGGAAATAAACGTTGAAAATGGAATGTTTCTTTCGGCCGCCGCCACTGCTCCATCCCCGCCTCACCCCTAATTTCCACCCCCGGGGTTGATATTACTTTGGAAAGAAGCCGGGGATAATCCTTTGGGTTAAAGGAAAACATCAGGTTGCCGCCGGTCCCTTGAGGTAGGCCCCAACCCTTCCATTCAAATCCCAAGGAGAAACTTATGAAAGTTCGCTTGTTTGGAGCCTTTTCACTTCTCGCTTTTGCCTCCATCCTGGTCACCGGCTGTCCCGGCAACAGTCCCACTTCCCCGGCGGCACCCACCGCCACCTTCACCTTTACCGATACGCCCTGCATGAATGCCGGCGGCACGCCCTGCACCTCCACGCCAACCTTCACGGACACGGATACGGCCACGGACACGGCCACCGGCACGCCGACCAGCACCGGGACCAGCACCTATACCAGGACCTTCACCTTTACGGCCACCGATACGGCCACCGCCACTTCCACGGGGACGCCGACCAGTACGCCCACGGTTACCGATACCCCGACCATCACGGATACGCCGACCGAGACCTTGAGCCCCACCCCGACGGGTTCGGATACGGCGACCTTCACGCGAACCAGCACGCCTTCGTCGACACCAACCAAAACATCAACCAATACACCTGTCGTGCCGACCAACACGGCTACCCTGTGTCCCACCCAAAGCTTCACGCCGACCCCCCTTGCTAACGGCTATTCCATCTCGGGAAGCGTCGGTTTTTCGGGAACTGGGGTGAACGGATCCCACCCCCTCCAAGTCGTGGCTTTTGATACGAATGGAAACAATGGAAACCCCTACGACCTGGTGACCACCAACAACAGTTCCTATACAATCCAGGGACTTTCGGCGGGCGCCACTTATATGGTTGTGGCCTTCTTCAACCCCTCCGTCACCGGGTTTAGCTGGCCCCCGGCGCTGGGCAGCTATGCCGCGATGTATGGGACCTCCTCCTGCACCGTCAGCCTTGCGTCGCCCATCATCGTGAGCGGTGCCATGACCAGCAAGAACGTCACGATTGGGACCGCCAATCTCATCAACGGTTACGGCGGGACCGCCAGTTACAGCGGAAGCTTGGGACGCGTGGATGGGTGCCATGGAATCATCGTCGAGCTTTTCCCGACCGGCACGACGCTTTACGGCGCTTCCAACAGCGTTACGGCCGTCAGCAGCAACAACGACGCCTATGTGCAAACCAACGGAGGGAGTTTCACCCTGGTGGGGGGCAAGGGCGGCGGTAACGCCTGCGCCGGCCAAACGGTGAACATCCTGGCCTACTATAACGCGGGGACAGGGGGCTGTTGCGGCATCCAGTCCGGCGACCCCTATGTGTTCCTGCAAAACCAGGCTTCCGGCACCTCGCCGAGCCTCACGATCAGCCTGACGGATTCCCAAACTTATTGAACCGGGCGAAAGAACGGGTTTTACAAAGCCCGGGCCGAAAGGCCCGGGCTTTTTTATTTGGGTTTTTCACGGTCGGATGTTCCTTGAAATGGGCCTTTTTTCCGAATAAACTACGTCCCCCAAAGGGCGGGTCCGCCCGCGCTTGACGACCTTGGACATTTAGCTCAGCTGGTTAGAGCGTCGCGTTCACATCGCGAAGGTCACTGGTTCGAGTCCAGTAATGTCCACCATCCAAACCCGTACTTCCCGTTAGGGAAGTACGGGTTTTTTTATTGGGACAGGACTGGAGGAGAACCAGGAAGGGGTATGGGGAAGGCTTCCCCATGCCGTTGAAAGGGGTCCACAGGGGGGATTTCCCCTGTGGGAGCGAAGCGAGGTTCGATGTCCGTCATGGCCACCACCTGAACCGCCCTCCCCGGAAGAAGAGGAGCGGTTTTTGGTTGGGAGGGATGCCAACCTGACACTTCTCATGGTCCATCCGCCGCCCTCTGCTACAATACCCGCATGTGCTCGCGATTCGTCCTTAAAAGCACCTCGAAAACCGTCGCCCGCTTGCTCCAATTGGAGAAAACCCTCGATTGGAAACCCCGCTATAACGTGGCGCCTTCCCAGAAGATCCCGGCGGTCCTCCGTCCCTTGGGCAACAAGCAACGGGAGATGAAGCTTCTGCAGTGGGGGTTCGTGGCTTCCTGGACCCAGGGCGGGAGGCTTTTGGTGAACGTGCAAAGCGAGAACATCGGCGAGAAACCCCTCTTGGCCGAATCCTTTGAGAAGTGGCGCTGCCTCATTCCCGCTTTTTACGAGTGGCGGCACGAAGCCAGGGAAACCCGGCCCTACTATATCCGGATGAAGGACGGGCAACCTTTCGCTTTGGCCGGTTTATGGGCCCCCCAAAAATTGGAGGACAAGACGCTGGAAGTCTGCGCCATCCTGACCACCACGCCCAACGAAGTGGTGCGGGTGGTCCACGACCGGATGCCGGTGATCGTGGGCCCCCGGCATTACGACCTGTGGCTCAATTCGGAGGATGTGCGGGATTTCCGGGAGATCGAAAAGCTCTTCCGCCCTTACCCGGCAGACGGGATGGAAGTCCGCCAGGTAAGCGCCTGGGTCAACAACGTCGCGCATGACGACGAGAAATGCATCGAGCCGTCCAACGAGCCCGAAACGATGTCCTTCGACTTCTAAACAGGCCCTTCAATAACCCAAACCCGCTGGGCTCGCGGCGGCGCCTTTGGCATTCCCAAGGCGGCTTGGAAAATCCTATTTCCGGTTTCCACGGAAGACGGCGGAATTGTCGGGCGTTTCCCAAAGCCCCACTTCGGCCAAGCGGACCTTCTCCCTTTGGAGGGACGGCTCCAACAGCTTCCAAATGACCTGGGCCATGTTTTCAGCGGTGGGTTGGAAAGCCGGGTTGGTTTTAAAAGGCTCCACTTCCTTGTTGATGAAACGGTGGTCGAAGCGGGCGAAAACCTCCCTTTTCAGGATCTCCTTCAGCACGCGGAAATCCATCACGAACCCCGTGGAGGGGTCCACCCGCCCCCGCACCGCCACCCTCAGCCGGTAGGAATGGCCGTGGGGATAATGGGAGGCCTTGGGGTCGTCCTTGCGGTAACCCGAGCATTTCCGGAAGACCTCCAGGTTCTTGGCGCGGTCCCATTTTGGATTATGCAGGTAATGGGCGGCCTCGAAGGTGATTTCCTTGGCGATTTCAGCTGGAATTTTTTCCATAAAAACCTCATGCGAAATGAACTTGAAAGGCCCCGTCCACCGCTGCTTTGACGACCCGGTTAGTTTCCGGATCGATTTTTTTGACCGGCCGCCCGGTTTTATCAAGGCTTGAATCCCTTTGCGTCTCGGCGTCCTTGCGTCAAAGGGTTTGGCCTTCCTTGAATTTCTGGGCGATCGGCACGCGGCGGCCCATTCCGAAGGCCTTGGTGGTCACCTTCAGGCCCGGCGCCATCTGGCGGCGCTTGTATTCGTTGGCGTTGACCTTCCTTACGATATCCCTTACCAGCTGAGGCTCGAAGCCGGCCTTCACGATTTTGGCGGGAGGCATGTTCTCCTCGATGTACAACCGCAAAACCGCATCCAGGGTCTCGTAAGGCGGGAGGGAATCCTGGTCGGTTTGGTTGGGCCGAAGTTCGGCGGAAGGGGGCTTGGCGAAAACGGCCTCGGGGATCAGGGGGCCCTTGCGGTTGGCGTGGCGGGACAACTGGTAAACCATGACCTTGGGCACGTCGGAAATGACCGCCAGGCCGCCGCACATATCGCCGTAAAGGGTGCAGTAACCCACGGAAAGCTCGCTCTTGTTGCCGGTGGAAAGCACCAACCGGTTGAACTTGTTGGAAAGGGCCATGAGGATCAGTCCCCGCAGGCGGGCCTGCAGGTTTTCCTCGGTGGCGTCCTTGGGAAGGCCCTTGAAAACCGGCTCGAAGGTCTTCAGGGTTTCCTCGAAAAGGGGGGTGATGGGCATCTCGTTGAACCCGATTCCCAAGGCTTGGGACAACTGGCGGGAATCCTCGATGGAACCGCGGGAGGAGAAGGGCGAGGGCATGGTGACGCCCATGACGTTTTCAGGGCCGAGGGCCTCGGCGGCGAGGACCGCCACCAGGGCCGAATCAATCCCGCCCGAAAGGCCGATCAACACCTTTTCAAAGCCGCACTTGCGCACGTAATCCCGGGGCCCCGTCACCAGGGCCTGGTAAATGGTTCCGATTTCGCTTGGCGCCGGGGCGGCGGGTTTGAGCGACGGATTTTCGGTGTCGTAAACCAGCAGGTCCTCCTCGAAGGCTCGGCCCGTTTGAAAAAGGTTTCCCCCTCCGTCCAGGACCATGCTGCAGCCGTCGAACACCAACTCGTCGTTCCCGCCCACCAAGTTGCAATAAAGGACCGGCGCCTTGGCCTTTTGGGTCACTTCCTGGAGCAGGGCCCGGCGCACGGGAAGCTTGGCCACGTGAAAGGGGGAGGCCGAAAGGTTCAGGACCAGGTCGGGTTTTTCCTTGGCCAGCTGGGCCACCGGGTCGTAGGAATAAAGGCGGTTCGTGAAAACGCCTTCCATGTTCCAGATATCCTCGCAGAGGGTGACGCCGATCTTGAGCCCGCAATAACGCAGGAGGGGTTCGGGTTTGGAGGCGGGGGCGAAATAACGCGCTTCGTCGAAGACGTCGTAATTGGGGAGAAGGGCCTTCTTATAGGTATAAAGCACGCGGCCGTCCTTGACGCCCACGGCGGCGTTGTAAAGGGGGTTGCCGCTGCCCTTGTTTTCCAGGATGGTGCCGACGAGGGCCAGGATGCCGCGGGCTTCCCGCGCCACCTGGTCGAGGGCCCTTTGGGCGGCCTCGAAAAAGGAAAGGCGGTCCAGGAGGTCCCGGGGGGGATAACCGGTGAGGGTTAATTCGGGGAAAAGGGCCAGCTCGCAGCCGGCGGCCCGGGCCTGGTCCAGTCCTTGGGCGACTTTTTTCACATTGCCGTCGAAGTCCCCGACGGTGGTATTGATTTGGCAGACGGCGATTTTCATGGGGCCCCAGCTGGCAGCTGGCAGCCGGCGGCTGGCAGCTTGTGTTAAATTAAAGCGCCTTAGTTTAAGGTGTACGGGGCGGTAAGTCAAAAAGGAGGAGAGGGGATTGATTTTCGGGGTTTTGGCCGATACGGGAGGCCTGTTGACGGCCGCGCAACTCACGGCGCTGAAAAAGGCCTTCAAGGGAGTGGACGTCATCCTGCATGCGGGTCCGGTGGGGGATTTGCGGGTCCTGGAACAGCTCTCCAAGATAGCGTCCACCAAGGCCGTGTGCGGCAACGCGGAAAGCTTCATTGTCCGCAGCGAACTTTACGTGCGGCAGGCCTGGCGCGTGGGACCCGTGGCGCTGGGGCTGGTGCACGGCTACGGCAAGCCCCACGGCCTCAAGCACTGGCTTTTGAAACAGTTTGAGGAAGATCCGGTGCAAGTCATCGTCTATGGGCGCAATTTCGAACCCACGGCCCGGCAAATCGGGCCCACCTATTTCTTCAGCCCCGGCTCCTTTTCGGGCAATCTTCCCGAGGGACAGCACGGGAAAAAGGGCCCCTCCCGGGTGGGATTGCTCTTTGTCCACGGCAAAAAAGTCGACGGCCAGCCCGGCCTCACCCTGTCCCCTTGACGGTCCTCCTCCCAAGATCGGTATAATGTCAAGGAGAAGGGGTTCGGTCTGGAATCCAAGGGGCTGCCTGAATTGAAAACGTTCCCTGGTTTGAGTATCCCGAAAAGCGGGGCGGCGAGGAAGATATGGTCCAATTAACCGAGACGGCCGTCAATAAGGTCAAGGATTTCGCGGCGAAGAACCCTTCATATGCGGGAAAGAATTTCCGGGTGTACGTCCAAGGCGGAGGTTGCCGGGGTTTTTCCTACGGGTTCACCTTCGACCAAAAGCGCAAGGACGATGAAATTAACAAGACCGGCGACGTGGAAATCCTGGTCGACCCCCAGAGCGCCAAATATTTGAACGGTTCCAGGATCGACTATGTGGATGATTACCGTGGATCGGGTTTTGTCATCGACAACCCCAATAGCACGGGCTCCTGCGGCTGCGGCCATTCCGCCAGCTTTTAACGAAGCGCGCCGATGGGTTCCAATTCGCGAGGCGGGCTCCAAGCGGCTTTGGCCGCTTTTTTCTTTTGGGGAGGTATTCCATCCAATATTCAAATTCCCACGTCCCCGATTCCGCCGCGAAGTGGCGGTGGATCCCCTCTTCCTGCGTACCGACCCCGGGCCAGATGGCTTACGACGGCGAACTGTTCAAGCGGTTCCGGACCCTGGACCGGCCGATCCTGCGATTCTTCTTTTTCGAGCGGCCCACCCTGACGCTGGGCCGGCTTGAGTCCCGGCGCCTGGCGTTGGATTCCCTTCCCTATCCCTATGAAATCCGTCCTACCGGGGGACGGGCGGTGTTGCACGGTGAAGGAGATCTTTGTTATTCCATCGTGGCTTCCACGGCCGATTCCCGGGTGGGCGGGGAACTGCTGGAAAGCTACCGCAAGATCAGCGGGCTCCTGGCCTATGCCTTGCGCGGCTTGGACCGGGAAGTCCGGCTTTCCCAGGAAAGGCATGTGGGCCTGGAGGCGGGCCATTGTTTTTCCGCGCCGTCCTTCGCCGAGTTGACCCTTCACGGCAAGAAAGTGGCCGGCGGGGCGCAGGCCCGTGAAGGCGGGGTGTTCCTCCAGCAAGGCGTGATCCTGCTATCGGTGGCCGAGGGTTGGGACGGTCTCTTCCCGGGCCCGGCCGCCGCGGCCATGGCGGGGTTGAACGACGATCCCTCCCTCCCCGCCGTCAGCCGCGCCGATGTGGAACGTTCGGTGGCCGCGGCCTTCGAGGAAACGGGTGTCGTGTTGGAAAGGCATTTCGCCGCCATATGATTTTCCTTATCCTGGGGGCCGCCGCCCCCGGGTAAAATCGTGGAACTTCCATCCGAGCCACTCTTGACGTGAAAGGGTTCGTCCGTGAAAAAGTTCGATGCAATGGTGGTGGGCGGCGGGCCGGGCGGCTACACCGCGGCCCTCCTGATCGCCCAACAAGGCAAATCCGTCGCCCTCTTTGAAAAAAGGAAAATCGGGGGTTCCTGCCTCCACGTGGGCTGCATCCCCACCAAGCTGCTGCAGTCCGCGGCCTACCGCTACCACACCCTGGCCCAGGAAGGCCGCTCCTGGGGCATCGAAGCCGACAATATCCGCTTCAACTTTCAAACCATAGTGGAACGCACCCAAAAGACCATCGCCATCCTGGAGAGGGGCATCCAATCCCAGCTTTCGGCCGCCCAAGTGACGGTGGTGCAGGGTGAGGCCCGGGTCAAGGCCCCCGACCGCGTGGACTGCAACGGGGAAGAGTATCAAGGATCGGCCCTTGTCCTGGCCTTGGGATCCCGGCCCCGGCACCTGCCCGCTTTTCCCGCGGGCGGCAACATTGTCACCAGCGACGAACTCCTTTCCCAGCCCCGGCTGCCGAAGTCCCTTTTGATCGTGGGGGCGGGAGTCATCGGCTTGGAATTCGCTTGCCTTTACGCCCAACTGGGGGTGAAGGTACGCATGGGAGAGGTGCTTCCCAAACTGCTCCCCAACATGGACGAGGACCTGGGCCAGGTGATCTTGAACGCGGTGCGCAAATTGGGCGTGGAAGTGGAACTG
Source organism: bacterium (assembly GCA_025980505.1). Taxonomy (GTDB): domain Bacteria; phylum Oederibacteriota; class Muellerivitia; order Muellerivitales; family Muellerivitaceae; genus JAICXI01. Next base: position 19,125 of record JAICXI010000001.1, read on the forward strand.
GGGCTGCTGGAAGTGGAGCCTCAAAACGAGGAACTCATCCTGGTTTCGGCGGGGCGGGTGCCCAATTCGGATTTGGCCGGCGTGGGCAACCTCCGGCTCAAGGCGCCCGGCGGGAAAATCGAAACCAACGGGCTCATGGAAACCTCCGTGCCGGGCGTCTTCGCGGTGGGCGACTTAACCGGCAAGTACCCCTACGCCCATACGGCTTACGAACATGCCCGCATCGCGGCGGGAAGGCTCCAAGGAGGCGGGGAGGAACTGGACGATTTCAAGGTTCCCCACGTGGTTTTCACCTCGCCTGAAATCGCGGCCGTGGGCTTCACCGAGTCCGAGGCCCGGATGCGGTTCAAGAACGTGAAGACCTTGAAGCACAATTTCGCCGCCAACAGCAAGGCCCGCATCTTGGGGGAAATCGGCGGGTGGTCCAAGACGGTTTACGACGGGGATTCGGGCGTAATCCTGGGCATGCACATGACCGGGCCCGAAGCCACGGATCTGATCGGCGAAGCCTGCGTACTGGTCTCCCAAAAAATCACCCTGGACGCCCTCAACAAGGTGATTCACCCCCATCCTACTTTGAATGAGATATTTGGAATTCATTAAGGATGGGGGTGAAGGGGAGTGGGGGTGAGCCCCCACGGCTTGAGAAGGGTACACAGGGGAACTTCCCTGTGAGCGGAGCCGCCCGCATCCTACTTTGAACGAGATATTTGGAATTCATTGACAACAAGGTAGTTTGAACCGCGAAGACGCCAAGAAGGTCAAAAGTCCATGGGTTTTAAACGGCTATGAGTTTTGTCCTTCTTCTTGCCGTCCTTGGTGTCTCCGTGGGTCATCCTTCGCTTTGGGGTAAAAACTCTTTGCTTCCTAAGGCTTAAGCGTTTGCCCAATTCGCCGTTAGGAATCCTTGTGATGGAACGGATGGGATAGCTACAATAAGGTTTTACGAGGAGCAGCGGCATGATGAAGAAGTTCACGGTTCTTTTTTCAGCGGTTCTTTTGCTGGCGGCGGTTCCCGCGCTGGCCCAGCCCCCCCTGAAGGTCCTCTACAGCCAGACCACCTCGACGCACTTTAATTGGACTTGGCCCTATCACCCGGTCCGCACCTATACCGCCACGCAAACCAAGCCTTATTACTACACGGGACGCATCCTCTATCTCGACACGCACATCAACCCGGCCAAGTACCGTTTTTATTATCCCAACCGGACCTGCAAAAATACCTGGGGTTATTATTTCGCCCCCGACGCCCACCTTTGCAATCACAAGCCCTATCCCGTCTTTCCCCGCCCCACCTTGTACTATGAAACCATCCGGTAAAAAGCGGCTTCCTCAATACTCCTTTTCCCTGTAAGACCTCCAAAAGGACGCGAAGGTCCGGTTCACTTTGAGGCGTTTCTACAATTTTGTTTGTGTTTTTCCGGGCCCTTTTTTCAATAATTCTCTTCTCCTTCATAAAACTGTTTTCAGGGCGGTTTTTTTTCGGTCCCCAGCCCCTCTTTCCGCTTCCGGAGACGGCCTTTTTCCAAAAACCTCCCCGTACCCCACTGGTATGACTATTGCTTTATCCCTTGCCTGGCGGCGCCATTTCCAGAGGGGAACTTACCGATGTTCCGAAAGTTCAAATTTGAGCAGTCCATCTACGACCGGCTCCAAGGAATACCCCTTTCCACGCGTTACAAGCTGGACCGGGTGGGTATCCATTTTGACTTGAAGAATTGGACCCGCTTGTCCAATGAGGAACGCCAGGTACTTTGCCACTTGCCGGTCCGGAGCCAGGGGGAGATGGAATGCTACCGGGAGTACCTGCTTTACCTCCTGAAACGGTTGAAGGAAAAGGTGGAATTGCTGGACGCCTCCACGGTCCAGCGGGAAAGATCCCATTGGGAAAGCCTGACCCGCATCCCGGACGAGGTCTACCTCCGGGCGTTGGAGCTGAAAGTGCTCTTGTCCCCCACCCAGTGGATCCAAATGGACGACCTGGAACGATATTCCCTTTACCGGTTATCCCTGGAAAAACACCTGATGGACCGGTTCGCACAGGCCTTGGAGGAATTCTTGGGAATCGCCCTCCGCCGGATGGGCGAAGCCGCCGAAGCCTCCTGACTTCCTTTTAACCGCCGGGAAGGCGCCCCGTAACAAAGCCTTAACCTGCCGGTGGGACCCTGCTTCCACGCCGACGCCACGCTTTCACAACTTCCACTTTCACGCCTGGAGATCCCAACCGTTCGGCGCTTGTGAAGGAGGACCTATGTTGAAATTGGACCCCTATTCGGAAAGCATCCTGTTCCAGTGCGGCCGTTGCCGACGGGTGGGCGAACTTTTCACCGAAATGATCGAGGACGAGGGAAGCTTTTATTGTTGGAACTGCCTGGGTGAGATCCGGCAAGCCGGCCGCAGGGCGCGGAAAGACCAAGAGGGCCTGGAATATGCGGCTCATTGAGAAAACACCGAAGGGGGAACCCCTTTACGGGTGCGACGCCTGCCGGATCGCGGGAGAAGGGGGTTCGGTCATCCTCCTGGAGGAAAATGGCGGGCACCTTTGTCTCTCCTGTTGGTATGAAAGGGACCCACGCCGGTTCCGCCGGGAAAAATCCGTCCTCGTCAAGATCTAGGACTAAAAAAGATTTTCCCCACAGAGGGTCCACTGTGCCTTTGTGGTTCCGACCCGTCACCGCAGCTTTAGCGCAGGGGGAAGGAACCTGTGGTGGATTTAGGTTTTGTAGAGCCCCTAAATCTGGATCTTGGAAAAGAGCCAGCCACCCAACGCCAGAAGCGCCGCCGAGCAAATCCCCAGCACACCCAGGTCCGTTCCCACGCCGAAAAAGGAAACCTCCCCCAGGGCCGCCCGCAGCCCGTCCACCCCGTAGGAGAGCGGGTTCAAGGTCGTCACCAGGGCCATTCCGCCGGGAAGCCCCTGCAGGGGGAAAATGGCGCCGGACAGGAAGAAGAGCGGCATGACGAGGAAATTCATGATGAGGGGAAAGCTCTGCATGTCCTCCAACTGGGAAGCCAGGGCCGTGCCGAAGGCGGTGAAGAGCACCGCGATGAGGAACATGAACAGCAGCGCCAGGGGGAGCGCCCGGAGGCCCGGCCGGAAGCCGAACCCGAAGGCCAGGAGGAAGATCACCAGGCCCTGGACCAGGGCCACCGTGGCGCCGCCCAGGGTGCGGCCGATCATGATGTGGAGCCGGGGTACGGGCGCCACCAGCGTTTCCTTCAGGAACCCGAACTGGCGGTCCCAGATGATCTCGATCCCCGAGAAAACGCCGGTGAAGAGGATGCCCATGGCGATGACGCCCGGCGCGAGGAACTGCAGGTAATCGCCGCGGCCGGCCTGGGAGTAGATTTTCCCGAAACCGAAGCCGAAGGCCAGGAGGAAGATGAGCGGCTGGCCCAGAGACCCGATCATGCGGGAGCGGGACCGGAAATAACGTTTCAGCTGACGCAGCCATAGAATATAGATGGTACTCACGTCCGTAGCCCTTTCTCACCGAAGAAATACCAGGAAATAATTAAAACTTCCAACAAAACTCAAAAGCAAAGGCGGCTTGAACCGCTCCCCGAAGGGAACAGGTTGATCCCCGGTCTTTTCGAGGGGACAAGGGCACCAGGCCGTTCGACGTTGCTCAGGCCCCGAGTTGAATCGAAGGGCTCACCCAGAAAGGCAAGAGCGAAGGCGGTTCTATTGGTTGTTCCAACCTTTGCTCTTTTGTGGTCCTTGATGCTCTTGGTGTCCCTGGTGGTTCAATGGGTTTTGTCAGGGGTTCTTCATCTTCGTACCCGCCGTGGTTCCCCGGCATCATCTCCGCCACATCCGCTTGATCCTCCGCATCGAGTCGACGCTGGAGGCGTCCTCGTCCCTCATGGAATGACCGGTCAGCCGGATGAAGGCGTCCTCCAGGGACCGGGCCCGGGCCTTCCGCTTGAGCGCCAGGGGCGTGCCCTGCGCCACGATCCGTCCGTGGTCGAGGATGATCACCCGGTCCGCCACCCGTTCGGCCTCCTCCATGTAATGGGTGGTGAAAAAGACCGTGATCCCCTCGCGCCGGTTCAGGTCCTTGATGTAGTTCCAGATGTGGTTGCGGGTCTGGGGGTCCAGGCCCACGGTGGGCTCGTCCAGGAACAGGATCAGGGGGTGGTGCAGGAGCCCCCGGGCGATCTCCAGGCGGCGTTTCATGCCGCCGGAGAACTGCTTCACCAGGCTGTCGCGGCGGTCCCACAGTTCCACCACCTTCAGCAGCTCCTCGGTGCGCTTGCGGCGAAGGCCGGCCGGGACCTTGTAAAGCACGCCGTGGAACTCCATGTTCTCCCGGGCGGTCAGTTCGTCGTCCAGGCTGGGATCCTGGAAGACGATGCCGAAGGTTCGCCGCACGCCGGCCTGGTCGGCGGCGGGGTCGTTGCCGTCCAGGAGCACCCGCCCGCTTGTGGGGTCCAGCAGGGTGGTGAGCATCTTGATGGAAGTGGTCTTGCCCGCTCCGTTGGGGCCCAGGAAGCCGAAAATGCGGCCCTTCTCCACGGTGAAGGAAATACCGTCCACGGCCGTGAAGGGACCGAATTTCTTGGTGAGGTTTTCCACTTCAATGATGGGTTTGGCCGTGGCGGTTCCTTTTAACACAAAATCCCGGGGGGCCTGGGCGAGCCAGCGCTCCCGGCGCCGGCGCTTTTCCCCCCGGCCGCCTAGGCCATGTCGGCCAGCGTATGGCCGGGACATTTTTTCGCCGTATATTCCTTGTCCCACGGCGTCTTGAAGAGGACGACGGGCCGGTTCCGGCGGTCGCGGGTCTTCAGCACCGAAACCGGCGGGTCGAAGGCGTCCGGGTCCCCCCCGAGCCAGGCGCTGCAGGTATAGGGCAGGAGTTCCAGCACCGTATCCACGTTGTATTCGCTTTTCAGCCGGTACTGCAGCACGTCGAACTGCAGGCGCCCCACGGCCGCCACGTAAAAGTCCAGCTCATCCCAGCTTTTCAACATCTGCACCGTGCCCTCGGCCGTCATCTGTTCCACGCCCTTGTCGAAGGACTTGCGCTTGGCCACGTCCTTGGGGCGTACCCGGCCGAAGACCTCGGGCTGGAAGGAAGGGAGCGGCTTGAAGTTGAACCCTCCGGAAAGGGAGATCGTGTCCCCGATGGCGAAGAGGCCGGGGTTGATCACGCCCACGATGTCGCCGGGATAAGCCACATCCAGGGTGTTGCGGTCCGAAGCCAGCATGGAATGGGGGCGGGACAAGCGCAACTCCCGGTCCAACCGGTGGTGCTTCACCACCAGGTCACGCTCAAAGCGGCCCGAACAAACCCGCAGGAAAGCCGTCGAGTCACGGTGCTTGGGGTTCATGTTGGCCTGTAGTTTGAACACGTAGGCTGAAAAGGGGGCTTCCACGGGATCGATGGTGACCTCCCCGGCCGGGGTATCGGCCTGGCGGGATCCAGGGGGCGGCGCCATTTCCACGAAGGCGTCGAAAAAGGGCTCCACGCCGAAATTGGTCAGGGCCGAGGCGAAGAAAACCGGGGTCACCTTTCCCTTCAGGAACTCGCCGTGGTCGTAGGAGTTCCCCGCCACTTCCAATAATTCCAGGTCGTTGTGCAGTTTTTCCCAGAGCTCGGGCGAAACATGTTCCCTGACGCCGGGGCCGGAAAGGGACACCCGCTCCACCGAGGCCTTGGCCGCTCCGCCCACGGAAGTTTTGGTGAAAAGGAGCAGTTCCTTCGTGCGGCGGTCCACCACGCCCACAAATTCCCGGCCGCTCCCCACCGGCCAATTGATGGCCGAGGAATGGATGCCAAGCACCTCTTCCACCTCATGCATCAGGTCCAGGGGGTCGCGGCCGGGCAAGTCCATCTTGTTGATGAAGGTCATGACCGGGATGCCCCGCAGGCGGCAGACCTCGAAGAGTTTCCGCGTCTGGGTTTCCACGCCCTTGGCGGCGTCGATGACCATGATGGCGCAGTCGGCGGCCGTAAGCGTCCGGTAGGTGTCCTCGGAAAAGTCCTGGTGGCCGGGAGTATCCAGCACGTTGATGACGGCGCTCTTGTAGGGAAACTGCATGGCCGAGGCGGTGATGGAAATGCCGCGTTCCTGCTCCATGCCCATCCAGTCGGAAACCGCCACCTTGCCGCCCTTCCTTCCCCGTACCATGCCGGCTGTCTGGATCATGCCGGAGTAAAGCAGCAGCTTCTCGGTCAGGGTGGTTTTACCCGCGTCCGGGTGGCTGATGATGGCGAAGGTGCGGCGTTTGGCCACCGCGTTTTTGATTTCGTTGGTCAGGGTCGGATCGGGCATGCCGACTTTCCTTCATTCGATGGATTGGGCCGCGCGGCAAGCCGCGCCGGGGAGAACCGGGGACTCCAGGACGCCGGCTTCCGGACGCCGGAAGGGCGGAACCGGCGCATAGGGGCGGTATCTTAACAAACTTTTAGGGAAATATCGGGCCGATGTTCAAAACTTGCGCCCGGGACGGGGGTGTCGCCCCGGAGGATTGAAAAAGAAGCGCCCCATCCTGTGCCGGATCATTTGCCACCGGCGGGCTCCGCGTTTAAACTAGCCCCCTTTCCATCCCCGATCGAAGGACATCCCATGGCGTTCGCGGCGAAGGCGGCCAAGGAACTGGCGGTCTTCCTGAGGCAGTGCTGGTTTTTGGTGATCCTCCTGGTGGCGGCCCTGGCGGTCTATCCCTTTGAGCGGGGCCGGGAATTCGGGGTGTGGTTGAGCCTGTCCTACGTGACTTCCTTTCTTTTCTACGTCCTGACCCTCTATTTGCCCGAGCGTAAAAACCGCAAAAACATCCACCGCGCCGTGGTGCCTTACCTGCAGCAGATCATCAGCGACATCAAGGGCGTTTATTACACCTTCCTGGCCGCCTCCAACGTCCACAGCGACGTCACCCGCCTGCGGGACAGCGACTTCCACAACATCTTCCGCCAGATCAACCCCCAGGACCGCTCCACGCGGTTGGATTACCTGGGTTTCGGCAATTGGTTCGAGTACCTGGAGCACCAGAAGGCCCGCATCAAGCGCACGGTGGACCGCATTCTCACTTACGAGCATTACCTGGACACGGACTTCATCCTGGTGATCGAGAGCCTTAATAATTCCACCTTGTTTGAGATCCTCGACTTCATCGAACACAAACCCCTGGCCTATACCGACTTCGGGTTCCTCGCCGACGCCTACGAACAGTGCTACAAGCAGGCGGAGCGGCTGGAAGACTACCTGAAAAAATACACGGCGGATATTTAGGCCCCGACAAGGATTGGCCCGCCACCCCCAACGACGCAAGCCAAGTTGTTGAGAAGCCATGCCTGGGCAACCCTTCTTTCTTGGCGCCCTTGGTGCCATGGGCGGCGCCGTGTTTTGACTTTGCTTTTCGGGGATGGGGGCCGGAAAAGTCATGGCCCTTTACCGCCCGATGGGATAAATTGACGGAGTTTTATTCGAACGGAGGGATTCATGCGCGATACTTTCTGCCTCAAATGGGACCAGGACCACGGCGCCAAGCTGGTGGATTTCCACGGTTGGAACATGCCGGTTTCCTACGCCAAGGGCATCCTGGCCGAGCACGAGGCTACCCGCACCTCGGCCGGGCTTTTCAACATCTCCCACATGGGTCGTTTGAGGATCCAAGGGCCCCAGGCCTACAAATTTTCCCAATACGCCTTCACCAACGACCTTTCCAAGATCAACATCGGCAGCGCCCTTTACGGTTTCCTCCTCAACGCCAAGGGCGGCATCATCGACGACGTGATCATCTATAAAGAGGCCAACGACCGGTTCCTCTGGATCATCAATGCGGGCGGCCGCGAAACCGATGTCGAGCATTTGAAGCGCCTTTCGACGGGCAAGGACCTGAAGATGGATGTGCTTTCCGACGATACGGCCCTCCTGGCCCTGCAGGGCCCCCAGGCCGACGCGGTCCTGAAACGATGGGTCAAGGACGCGGACCTGGACCGGATCCCTTACTTCGGTTTCGGCCGGGGCACGATCCAGGGCAAGGGCGCCTTCATCATGGCCACGGGTTACACGGGCGAGGACGGCTACGAGTTGATGGTGGACGTGAAGGATGCTCCCATGGTGTGGGAACTCCTGGCCTCCCAGCCGGAGGTGACGCCTTGCGGCCTGGGCGCGCGGGACTCGCTGCGCCTGGAAGCCGGGCTTCCGCTGCACGGCAACGACATCGACGAGGCCACCCAGCCCTATGAGGCCGGCCTGGGATGGGCGGTGAAGGGGGACAAGGAAGGCGGCTTTTTCGGCCGGGAAGCGCTCAACCCCAATCCTTCCCGTAAATTGATCGGCCTCACCCTGGAAGGCCAGGCCATTCCCCGCCAACACTACAAGGTGGTTTGCGGGGGGCGGGAAGCGGGTGAAGTGACCAGCGGCATTTTTTCGCCGACGCTTAAAAAGGGGATCGCCCTGGCTTACGTGAAAGGGGAATGCCTTGACAAGCCCCTGGCCGTCGACATCCGCGGCAAAGCCGTGCCCGCCGCGGTCACCCGGCCGCCCTGGGTGAGGCATGTGACCAAGGCCAAGGCGAAATAAATTCCACCGGCGGACTTGTGCCACGGGCCCTCGGGACGGTTTCTTGGAACAATTTCTTCCCGTCCTTTTGATTTAAACAGGACAAATTGTAAAAGTTGGACACTCTTGCCGAATGGCCGAAAAATTTAAAAACCGATCAGTTTCAATGCGCCTTTAACCTGTCGTTGCGAGCCGCGAATGAGGCGGCGAACCCTTCGACTCGCTTTGCTCGTTCAGGGTGTTGCAATCCAAGCCTGCGGTGAGCGGCCGCGGGGAGTCGAACCATTCATGGGTGGTTTTAAGGTTGTGGGTTTTGCCTGGGGCAAAACCCGTTATTTTCAACTGGGATTGCTTCGCCATGATCGCCCCGCTATTCGCGGGGCATTCCTCGCAACGACCGATAGCGTTTTTCCGGAAAATAGGGGCTTGGGCCGCTCTTCTTTAAAGAAGTTTCCAGCTTTTTGTCCAGTGTCCAACTTTTGAAATTATATTTAGCTTGGGAACGATGCACTGGGCGTCAGGTCCCAACAACCCCGTCCCTTGCGTCGCGGTTTGGATGGTTCCATAGGGGTTATTCCCTAGGAGGGCTTTTGGGGAGATGGGGTGGGTGAGGGGTGTGGTGAAACCCATGAAATCATCCCCA